>JAFXVI010000029.1 GCA_017524595.1 Lachnospiraceae bacterium
AAAAATGAAATAGAAATCCTGACAGACAATGATACGGCATCCTGATATTTGGAAAATTTATAAATTATGTGGAAAACATCAGGCTTTTGGGTTATACTTTATTTGGATTATTTAACACGTAAATGTCCGGAACGAAGGATATGCCGGGATAAAGGCCTGACTGTGGATTCCGGACTCTTCAAAACAGAAGGAGAGTGTAAGATGTCAGTAGTAGCGGAGTTGATAAGGACAGAAGACAGCGGTGCATTGAGTTTTGGTAATTACGAATTGGCTGAGAAGGCCAAGAAAGAGGATTACGAGTGTGCGGGCAGTTTTTATAAGGTCAAGACTTTTAAAGAGATAACCAAGCTCGAGCGCGACGGAATGTTCGTGTATGAGTCAGTGCCGGGGACCTGTGTCCATGATTTCAATCTGGGAGCATCAGGAGTTGATTTTACGGTAAGCGGAAGTGAAGACGCCCAGATAACCGTAGGTCTTAAGGAAGATACCGAGTATGAGATATTCGTAGGCGGGAACAGCACCGGCAAGATGAAGACCAATCTCGGAGGCAAGCTGAGTTTCGGCGTTGAACTTGAAGGCAACGGCGAGGTGCCTGTATCGATAAGGCTTTAGTTAACAGATTAATATGAACATTTACACTACCATTTGCGGGACAGACGCAGATGGTAGTGCTGTGTTATAGAAAAATGATGGAATATAAGATCAATGGCTAAGGGTAAATTAACAACTGTATTTTTCTGTAACAGCTGTGGATATGAATCGTCCAAATGGATGGGGCAGTGTCCGGGCTGTCATTCATGGAATACTTTCGTAGAAGAAACGGTGAACAAGTCATCAGTAAAGAGTGGAGCATCTACAGCCGCTTTGCGCGACCGGGGTGATAATAAACCGGTGAAGCTTTCACATATTGAGTTAAGCGAGGATGATAAGACCGTTACACATATAGACGAGCTTGACAGGGTATTGGGGGGCGGAATAGTACAGGGATCTTTGGTCCTTGTAGGTGGAGATCCGGGAATAGGCAAGTCTACATTGCTTTTGCAGGTGTGCAGGCAGTTGTCAAAAGACAATGTCCCTGTGTTGTACATTTCGGGAGAGGAATCACTTAAGCAGATAAAGATGCGTGCACAGAGGATAGGCGATTTTACGGAATCGTTATCTTTATTTTGTGAAACGGACCTTGGTATCATAGAAGATACCATAAGAAAAATGAAACCGTCAGTGGTGGTCATTGATTCGATACAGACAATGTTTTCGGATGCCATATCATCGGCTCCGGGATCGGTATCGCAGGTAAGGGAAGCTACGGCGGTTCTTTTGCAGCTTGCCAAAAGCCTGTCGGTTGCGATCTTTATCGTAGGTCATGTTACAAAGGAAGGAACGGTTGCAGGTCCGAGAGTGCTTGAGCACATGGTGGATACCGTGCTGTACTTTGAGGGGGACAGGCATGCTTCATACCGTATACTGCGCGGTGTTAAGAACCGTTTCGGATCGACTAATGAAATAGGAGTTTTTGAAATGCGCAGTGAGGGGCTTGTGGAGGTTAAGAATCCTTCGGAATATATGTTGAGCGGACGTCCGAAGGATGCAAGCGGTTCGGTGGTAGTATGCGCTATGGAGGGAACCAGGCCACTGCTCATAGAGCTTCAGGCACTTGTCTGCAGGACGAATTTCGGTATCCCGAGACGCCAGACAACAGGTGCGGATCTTAACCGCGTGAATCTGCTGATGGCAGTGCTTGAGAAACGTGTGGGACTTAAGCTCGGAGAATGCGATGCCTATGTTAATGTTGCCGGCGGAATGAAGCTTAATGAACCGGCGGTCGACCTTGGAATTGTACTTGCAATAGTATCAAGCTATAAGAACATAGCGATACCGCAGGATGTTGTCGCATTCGGAGAGGTGGGCTTAAGTGGTGAAGTAAGGAGCGTCAGTCTGTCGGAGCTGCGCGTACAGGAAGCATACAAGCTGGGATTCCGTACCTGTATTCTTCCAAAGAGCGTGATAGGACAGATCAAGGACGTTAATAAGGATATGAAGCTTATAGGTGTTGAAAGTGTACGGGAAGCTTTGGGAATCATTAACTCGTGATTTAGAGTGGCAGTTTCACTTTTGATGATGTAGAATATAATTATTAAAAGAAATAAAGGAGAAATATCGTGGTTAAGCGGATTTATGTTGAAAAGAAGGAACCTTTCGCCGTAAAGGCCAAGGAACTGCATGAGGAGATAAGGAATTATCTCGGATTTAAGAATATAACAAGAGTCCGGGAACTCATAAGGTATGATATTGAGAATATATCGGAAGGGATCTACGAGCGTGCCAAGGTCACGGTGTTTTCGGAACCACCGGTAGATATACTCTACGAGGAGGATTTCGACAGACCGGCAGATGCCAGGGTATTCTCGGTTGAATATCTTCCTGGACAGTTCGACCAGAGGGCGGATTCCGCTGTACAGTGCGTTCAGTTTCTTGATGAGAAGGAAGAACCGGTCATCAAGACGGCGATAACATACTGTTTCGAGGGCGGACTTTCGGATGATGAGCTTGAACAGATCAAGAGTTACTGTATCAACCCTGTTGATTCACGGGAGACCGGTCTTAAGAAACCGGATACGCTTATCACGAAATTTGATGAGCCTGCAGATGTCATAGTCTTTGACGGTTTCAAGGATATGTCAAAGGATGAGCTTAAGAAGCTTTATGATTCTCTTGGTCTTGCCATGACTTTCAAGGATTTCCTGCATATTCAGAATTACTTTAAAAATGAAGAAGATCGCGATCCGTCCATGACCGAGATCCGCGTGCTTGATACTTATTGGTCGGATCATTGCCGACATACCACGTTTTCCACAGAACTTAAGAATGTTGATTTTGCAGACGGATATTACAGGAAACCGATAGAGGATACATATAAGGAGTATCTTAATGTCCGTAATGATCTATTCAAGGGACGGGATGACAAGTTCCCGTGTCTTATGGACATCGCCCTTCTTGCGATGCGAAAGCTCAAGAAAGAAGGGAAGCTTAATGATCAGGAGGAATCCGATGAGATCAATGCCTGCTCGATAGTTGTGCCTGTTGAGTACAGTGACGGGAGCAGTGAGGAGTGGCTTGTAAGTTTCAAGAACGAAACGCATAATCATCCGACTGAGATCGAACCTTTCGGTGGCGCAGCCACCTGTCTTGGAGGAGCGATAAGGGATCCGCTGTCGGGCCGTTCCTATGTGTATCAGGCAATGCGTGTGACAGGAGCGGCAGACCCCACTGTGTCGCTTAAGGATACACTTAAGGGTAAGCTTCCGCAGAAGAAGCTGGTCAGAGGCGCGGCATCCGGATATTCGTCATACGGTAACCAGATAGGACTTGCCACAGGCTATGTTAAGGAGATATATCATCCGGACTATGTTGCCAAGCGTATGGAGATAGGAGCCGTTATGGGTGCAGCACCGCGGAAGAATGTTATCCGTGAGACTTCTGATCCGGGAGATATCATAATCCTTCTTGGAGGACGTACTGGCAGGGATGGTTGCGGAGGAGCGACCGGTTCATCCAAGGCTCATACCGAGCAGTCGATCGATACCTGCGGTGCTGAGGTACAGAAGGGTAATGCACCTACGGAGCGTAAGCTGCAGAGGCTGTTCAGACGCCCCGAGGTCAGCAGGCTTATAAGGAAATGTAATGATTTTGGCGCGGGCGGAGTCAGCGTTGCTATAGGTGAGCTGGCAGCAGGTCTTACCGTTGATCTTGACAAGGTACCGAAGAAGTATGCAGGCCTTGACGGAACCGAGCTGGCTATATCCGAATCACAGGAGAGGATGGCGGTTGTGATTGCCCCGTCCGATGTGGATGAGTTCATGAAATATGCAGCACAGGAGAACCTTGAGGCAACAAAGGTGGCGGTTGTTACTAAGGAACCCAGGCTTGTGCTTACATGGAGAGGAAAAGAGATAGTTAATATCTCACGTGCTTTCCTAGATACCAATGGAGCGCATCAGGAGACAGATGTTGCTGTTGACATGCCTGATGAGAAGGACAGGTTTTTTGATAAATATGAGATACCTTCGGTGAATGACAGGTTGAGCGCAGGTGATATCAAAGGTGCATGGCTTGATACGCTTAAGGATCTTAATGTGTGTTCGCAGAAGGGCCTCGTTGAGATGTTTGACGGCTCGATAGGTGCAGGCTCGGTATTTATGCCGTACGGAGGTAAATATCAGCTGACCGAAACGCAGACCATGGTTGCGAAACTTCCCGTGCTTGAAAGAAAATGCGATACAGTTACGATGATGAGTTACGGTTTTGATCCGTATCTGTCATCATGGAGTCCTTACCACGGGGCTATATATGCAGTTATCGAATCGATGGCCAGGATCGTTGCAAGTGGAGGTGACTATAAGAAGATAAGGTTCACGTTCCAGGAATATTTCAGACGCATGTCCGAGGAACCTTCAAGATGGAGCCAACCATTCTCGGCGCTGCTTGGAGCTTTTGAGGCACAGCTGCAGTTTGGGCTTCCGTCGATTGGCGGTAAGGATTCAATGTCAGGAACATTCAATGACATAGATGTTCCGCCGACGTTGGTTTCATTTGCAGTGGATGTGGCTAAGGAAGGTGATATCATTACGCCGGAGCTTAAGAAGGCAGGAAGTAGGCTTATTCTTGTCAGGGCTGACAGGGATGAATATGATCTTCCTGATTATGAGGGGATAAAGAGCCTGTTTGATGATTTTCATAAGGATGTCCTTAATAAGAATATAATTTCAGCATATGCACTCGATGGTAAGGGCGTTGCAGCAGCTGTATCCAAAATGGCCTTTGGTAACGGACTGGGCGTTAAGCTTAATGATGATATTGATGAGAATGTATTGTTCGGAGCGGGATTTGGTTCTATAGTTGCAGAGGTTCCCATAGACAGGGTAGACAGACTTGCGGTCGCTCATAAAGTCATAGGTGAAGTTACCGGGGATAAGACTTTCTGTGTCGGTAAGGTTTCTGTTTTAGAAGAAGAAGCGCTTGATACATGGAAGGCTCCTCTTGAGAAGGTATTTCCGACTAAGGCCGTAATTGATAACAAGGTTATAGAGACCAGTCTGTATAAGACCGATTCCGTATATGTCTGCAAGCATAAAGTCGCAAGACCCACTGTCTTCATTCCGGTATTCCCCGGTACGAACTGTGAATATGATTCTGCGAAGGCATTTGAACGTGCAGGCGCCGATGTCATCACCAGGGTATTCAGGAATTTAAGTGCAGAAGACATACGTGAATCTGTAGAAGAATTCAGGGACTCTATTGCAAAAGCACAGATAATAATGTTCCCCGGAGGGTTTTCGGCAGGTGATGAACCCGATGGTTCAGCAAAGTTCTTCGCAACCGCATTCCAGAACGAGGCTCTTAAGGAAGCTGTAATGAAACTGCTTAATGAACGTGACGGACTGGCTCTGGGTATATGTAACGGTTTCCAGGCGCTTATAAAGCTTGGTCTGGTACCAAACGGTGAGATAACAGGACAGGATGAAGCTTCGCCGACACTCACATTCAATACGATCAACCGTCATATCTCGAAGATGGTATATACGAAGGTGGTTTCCAACAAGTCACCATGGCTTTTAAAGGCAACGCTCGACGGAACATATGTAATTCCGGCTTCACACGGTGAAGGACGTTTTGTTGCTAATGATGAGTGGCTTAAGAAGTTATTTGAAAACGGTCAGGTGGCTACCCAGTATTGTGATATCGACGGAAATATCAGCATGGATGAGGAATGGAACATAAACGGTTCTTATATGTCGATAGAAGGTATCACATCCCCTGACGGAAGATGCTTTGGTAAGATGGGTCACGCGGAGCGCCGCGGAACATCAGTAGCCATTAACATCTACGGTGAACAGGATATGCAGATCTTCGAATCCGGGGTCGAGTATTTTAGGTGATGATCTTTTATGAGATGTCATTTTGTTATCTTCTGATTTTAAGTGAATTGGGCAGACTGCATCAGTCTGCCCAGTTGTCTGTTCCTGTTATATGAAAGTTTTACAGCTGTTGTAGAATGATTTGATACTTTTGACAAAATGGGCATTGGGAGAGAATGCAGAGAGGAATAATGATGCTTTCAGATGGAGTGAAATATGCAGGGAACAGGCAATTGAAGATCAGAGAGATATGTAAGGATGATGACGCCATCCTTGCAGGAATAATAAGGAGCAATCTTAAGAAATACGGGCTGGATATACCTGGAACAGCGTACTTTGATGATAATCTCGACCATCTGAGTGATTTTTATCTCGCAGATAAAGAAAAGAGATATTATTTCATTGCGCTTGAATGTGATGAGATTATTGGCGGTATTGGACTTGCGGAGCTTGAATATTTTGATGATTGTGCTGAACTTCAGAAGCTCTATCTTGCAGATGACGCAAAAGGAAGGGGAATCGGTTATACCCTTATCCGCATGGTCGAGGATAAGGCAAGGGAATTAGGATACAGGAGAATATACCTTGAAACGCATAGCAATCTTGCTGCAGCCATTCACATATATGAAAGAAGCGGTTACCGGGAGATAGAGAAGCCTTCTGGAGTGGTACATGCGACTATGGACAGATTTTTCATCAAAGATTTGTAATGGAAAGAAAAAAACATATTAACTTAGGAATAGTAGCACATGTTGATGCAGGTAAGACGACACTGACTGAGGCAATTTTGTATAAGACGGGAGTTTTAAGAGCGCCGGGCCGGGTCGATTCAAGAGATACCTTTCTTGATACCGATGAACAGGAAAGGGAGCGCGGCATCACGATCTTTTCAAAGCAGGCGCAGCTTTGTGCGGGTGATCTTGATATCACACTTCTTGATACACCGGGACATGTTGATTTTTCCGCAGAAGCCGAGAGCGTGCTTCAGGTTCTTGATTATTGTATATTGATAATCAGTGCGGATGACGGCGTTAAGGGCCATGCACTGACTCTGTGGTCCCTTCTTGAACAGTATAATGTTCCCGTATACATTTTTATAAATAAGCTAGACCGTACCGGGATGAACAAAGAAGCTGTGCTTAAGGATATACAGGCAGGCTTAAGTGATTGTTGCGTGGATTTTTCGCATGCGCCGGATCTTACTGAAGAAGATTATGAGATGATAGCGATGTGCGATGAAGCCCTTATGGATGAATATCTTGAGACGGGCAGGCCGATAGGAGATGAACGTATTGCACAACTTATAAAACAGCGCAAGCTGTTCCCTGTTTTTTCGGGTTCCGCACTTAAGCTTGAAGGCGTGGATGAACTTATAGAGGGACTGGACAGATATACCGCCATGGATATGTATCCGGATGAATTTGCCGTCAGGGTATATAAGATAACCAGAGATGAACATGGCAACAGGCTCACGCATCTTAAGATAACAGGCGGATGTCTGCGAAACAAGGATATGCTTGGCGAAGAGAAAGTCAATCAGATCAGGATATATTCGGGAGAGAAGTATAAGACGGTATCTGAACTTGGTGCAGGATACATATGTGCGGTAACAGGACTTGGCAATACGCGTATGGGCATGGGACTCGGTATGCTTTCAGGAACCAATACTCCCATACTCGAACCGGTGTTGAATTACAGAGTGAATGCCAATGATGGAACGGATGATTCGATACTACTTGGGAATCTGCGTATTCTTGAGGAAGAAGATCCGCAGCTTATCATATCGTTTGAAGAGAACACAAAGGAGATACATGCACGCGTAATGGGCAGCGTGCAGCTTGAGGTACTACAACGAACAGTTAAGGACAGGTTTGACATAAGTGTCGCATTTGATACAGGAAATGTCGTTTATAAGGAGACGATAAAATACCCGGTCGAGGGTGTAGGGCATTTTGAACCGTTAAGGCACTACGCCGAGGTACATCTGCTGCTGGAACCGGGAGCGCGTGGAAGCGGTCTTATCTTTGACAGTGTGTGCAGCGAGGATGTACTTGACAGGAACTGGCAGAGGCTGATCCTTACTCACCTTCGGGAGAAGATGCATAAAGGAGTGCTTACGGGAGCGCCGATAACCGACATGAAAATGACTCTCATTACGGGCAGGGCCCACCTTAAGCATACAGAAGGCGGTGATTTCAGACAGGCTACTTACAGAGCGGTAAGGCAGGGACTTATGAGTACCGAAAGCGTTCTGCTGGAACCTTATTACTTTTACAGGATAGATCTGCCTTATGATAATGTCGGAAGGGCAATGACCGATATCGAGAAAATGGCGGGGACTGTGGAGGCACCTCAGATAGAGGGTAACAGGGCGGTTCTTACAGGAAGAGCTCCGGTTAAGTGTATTGGTAATTATGCAAGGGAACTGTCTGCATACACCAGGGGGAGCGGTAACATATCATTAAGTCTTGCGGGATATGACCTGTGCCATAATGCGCAGGAGGTCATAGAAGCATCGGGTTATCTTCCGGAGGCTGATATCAGGAATACGCCGGATTCTGTATTCTGTGCACATGGGGCAGGCTTTACTGTGCCCTGGAATGAGGTCCGGGACTATATGCACGTTGAGAGCCCGGATAGTATCCGCATGCTTATTGAGGGCAATCCGTACGGAAAAGATTATGAAGATGAGGTTACGCCCGAAGGCTTTATGGCAAAACGAACAGAACCGGCAGAAGGTAATTCGGGAACTTCCGTAAGCCTTGGAACCGATGAGATAGATGCCATCCTTAATAAGACGTTTTATTCAAACAGTACAACATCTGCAAGAGCCGAGGCTGAGAAGCGCAAGGGAGTGGGAAGTAACACAAAAGGACGTGTTGTATCTACCGGCGGGAATATCAGTAATTCCTATGATGATTATAAATACAATCCGGTTGGGCGAAGGAATAAATATCTGGTTGTAGACGGATATAACGTGATCTTTGCATGGCAGGAACTGCGTTCTCTTGCAGAGCTCAATATAGACAGTGCAAGAGACAGATTGGTTGACATAATGTCAAATTTCTGCGGGGCAACAGAAGGTGAGGTCATTCTTGTATTTGACGCTTACAAAGTCAGGGGGAGAAATACAAGCGTGGATTCTTCAGACAGGTTTAAGGTTGTATATACCGGGGAGGATGAAACGGCAGATCAATACATTGAGAAATTTGCAAGTTCATACGGGCGCAAATATGATGTAACAGTGGTAACCTCCGATAATCTGGAACAGGTGATCGCAAGAGGAAGCGGCTGTAGGCTTATATCGTCACGTGAATTTGAATCGATGGTAAAAGATGAGATAAACAGGCTTACCGATGCCTATGCGGGAAACAGTAACGATAGCAAAGCATATATCGGAGATATAATGCCTATTCATATTTGACCGGATTTGTGTTATAATCTGCGTGATACTGTTGTTAGATCAAGGAAGCATAATGGAAAGATATTTACGGATATTATCGGATGACGATATGGATTATACGGGTGAGATGGATCGCATATTCACCAAGCTTGTGCTTGATGATTATGATTGGGTGAACTATCGCCTGGAAGCCATATTTCCCATGAAAGACGCTCCGGTTCTGCTTGTAAAGTTCGAATACTGCGGTTCCATGTTCTGCACTCTTACCTTAACAACATTCTACGACAGCGACGGACAGGATATCGAGATCCGTTTCAATTCCGAAATATTTGAGAAGTATCTGTCGGAATATTTGGAATCACATCTTTTGTCCCGTGATAACCCCGGAGCTTTCTACGGTGGAGACATTATTCTTAAGTTTTGGAATGAAGTCATGATCAGTGATGATACCACAATAAGGTCGGCTGACACTACAGGCTGTTTTGAAAAGCTTAATATAGAGATCAACGGACAACAATGATGTTGTCGCCAAAGTATATATTATTTCTGTTCAGAAATTCAGGCAGTCCGGGGATGGTTTCGGGCTGTCTTACTACGTCAGGCCTGTGTGCGTCGCAACCCATGATAAAGGATGCACCCATTTCAGACGCCATTTTGAAGAAACGATCACAGGGATAATTTCTTCCGTCCAAAAAACCGTACATATTTATCTCGAGAGGAATATTAAGATCTATTGCAGCTCCCGCAACACGGCTCATATGCTTCTTGAATATATCATCACTTCCTGTGAAATTGATAAGGTCGGGATGCGCAAGATAAGCAAACTGTCCTGTTTTCATCCCCATTATTGTTTGATCGGCGAAAGCTCTTAGCGCATCTTCGTCATCGGTCTTAAACCCGGCATAAAATCCCTCTACTTCATCCGGAATGTTATGCTGTCCCTGAATGATATAATCAACTGGATATTTCTCCAGTATTCCAAGAAGCTTGTCAAAGTATTTCGGGAAGTATTCAACTTCAAACCCTATGAGTATGTCGATCCTGTCCTTATATTCTTCTCTTAACTGCAGAAGCGTATCTATATATCCCGGCAGCTCCTCCATGGACATGCGTATCGTTGAAGTAAAATCATCGGGATAAGGCTGCGGTACATGATCCGAAAAGCCCAGGATCTTAAACCCGTTCTTTAGTGCTGTTTCTATATATTCTCTTTCCGTTCCCGTCGCATGCCTGCATCTTACGGTATGTGTATGATAATTGGCCAGCATATGAGTACCTGTCTCCTATATTATTATGCAGGCATGATTATAGCACGTAAGCAAGGATTGTTCCACAGGATTTATGGATCACATTAAATAGGCCATAGGATGAGCTTTACAATATTTGCAGATCAGGGGTTGACAAATGTGATCAATGTGATATCATAGTGATATCAAATAAAATCAACCTATACTTTGGTCTGATCAGGATATTAACAAGGAGGCATATGACATGAGTGAAAAGATCTATACAACAAAGAAGTATGGCCTGTTTGTACTCATCGGAGTGCTGGCGGCTTACGTACTTGCATTCTTTGCGGTTTTCATTGGGGCTGCGTTATCAGATTATGCTTTTATCGGTGGTTTCTTTGTTTTTGTCGGGATAGTGATCTTCCTGTTTGGGTGGTTCCCGCTTTTGGGTCTTAAGGTGTTGAAACCCCAGGAAGCTTTGGTGCTTACTCTTTTTGGAAATTATAAGGGTACTATCAGGGAGCCGGGATTCTATTTCGTCAATCCTTTCTGTACGGCAGTAAATCCGGCGGCAGGCACAAGGCTTGCACAGAGCGGTGAAACATCAGCCAAGCAGGATACGTTAAATGTTAATTTGAGCGGTACCACCGGCAATGTAAATGTCTACAGCAAGAAGATATCGCTTAAGGCAATGACTCTTAATAACGGAAGGCAGAAGATAAACGACTGTCTTGGTAATCCGGTTGAGATAGGCATTGCAGTTATCTGGAAGGTAACAGATACTGCCAAGGCGGTATTTAATGTAGATAATTACAAGGAATACCTTTCGCTTCAGTGCGATTCCGCATTAAGGAATATCGTAAGGATATACCCGTATGATGTGGCTAATGATATTGACACTACAGGTGACGGACAGGCAGATGAGGGAAGCCTGCGCGGTTCGGCCGAAGTGGTTGCCGAGAGGATCAAGAATGAGATCCAGAGCAAAGTCATGGACGCGGGTCTTGAGATAATAGAGGCGAGGATAACCTATCTTGCATACGCCCCGGAAATAGCTTCGGTAATGTTGCAGAGGCAGCAGGCTTCCGCAATAATAGATGCACGCAAGATGATAGTTGACGGTGCGGTCGGCATGGTAGAGATGGCTCTTGAGAGGCTGAATGAGAAGGATATCGTGAATCTTGACGAAGAGAGGAAGGCAGCCATGGTGTCCAATCTCCTGGTGGTACTGTGCGGCAACCACGACGCTCAGCCGGTTGTTAATTCCGGAAGCCTTTATTAATGGCTGACAAGAAACAGGTTCCGCTTAGACTGTCGGAGAAACTGTACGCCGATATAGCCGCATGGGCGGATGATGATTTTCGGTCAGTCAACGGACAGATAGAATATCTGCTCACAGAATGCGTAAAGCGCAGGAAAAAACAGAGCGCAGACAGGGACGAACAGAAGCCCCTGAACTGATCGGTACTTATTTTCGTTATTTGATTAAACCCGTGATTTATGATAGATTATTATCATGTTCACGGGTTTTTATCTATGCCGTGAACGGTTTATTGTGTTATTGGAATTTATTGATATTTATATGGAAACAGATATTACGGAGATCATTTGATGGAGGGGAACAGGGGTGTAACAATCAGGCCTCATGACTGCATAGTTATCGGAGCAGGGCCGTCAGGGCTAATGGCAGCGATAACTGTAGCAAGGTATGGGGCAGATGTGCTGGTCATTGAGCACAGGGACAGGCCTCTTAAGAAGCTTTATGCTACCGGAAACGGAAGATGCAATTTTACCAATCTAAAATTTGATGACGATTCATACAGGGGCACAGATCCCTCATTTGCATATAAAGCGATCGAAGTCTTTGGACGCGAGGGGTTGCTTGATTTCATGCACGGGCTCGGTCTGATGACCAAAAGCATAGGTGATTATGTGTATCCGTATAATGAGCAGGCAAGAGCGGTCGCGGATGCGCTTCTGTTAGAATGCAGGAAGCTTCAGATTGATATAAGATGCGGAGAAGATGTGGTTGACATAACATACAAAGACTCGTTTGAAGTGTTGACGCAGACTCATATGTTCAGAAGCACCAGGCTTATTCTGGCAGCCGGCGGCAAGGCTAGTCCGACTCACGGAAGCGACGGCAGTATTAATAAATTCATACGCGGTTTCGGGCATAACATTATTCTTCAGCAACCGGCGCTGGTACCGCTAAAGTTCGGGGACAGGCGTCTTGCTTTGTTGGCAGGGGTGCGTGTTAAATGCGCTGTTTCGTTGGAAGTTGATGACAATATGGTTTCATCTGAGTGGGGTGAAATCATATTTAATAAGGATAATATAAGCGGGATACCTGTGATGCAGGTAAGCAGGTTTGCCACGCGGGCTCTTGCAGATGGAAGTGAAGCAGCGTTGTTTCTTGATCTGTTTCCTGATGAAAGTACTGAGGAGCTTACTTCCGAACTTAAAATAGTGTTCATGGGAACGGACAGAGATAATAAAGGAAAGCATCATAGTGATGTCAGGCGTGACCGGACAGCGCTCGAAGCTCTGGGGTTGTGCCTTAATGAGAAACTTGCCGAGTATTGTCTTAATGAAGCGGGAATAGTCCCTCGATCGCTTGCAGGCAATTGTTCCGAGGCAAGGCTTGAGAGACTTTCGGCACTGCTTAAGGATTTAAGGATCCCCGTGATAGATAACGCCGGATTTGACAGGGCACAGGTAACTGCGGGCGGAGTGGACGTATCAGAGCTTACCGGAGATATGGAATCAAAGTTGATTTCCGGTCTGTATATAGCCGGAGAATTATGCGATATAGACGGGACCTGCGGAGGGTATAATCTCCAATGGGCGTTTACATCGGGATATATTGCCGGCATGGCTGCAGGCAGGGATTATTGTTTATATAGAAAATAGGAGCAGGACAATGCGAAACGGAAGAGCATACGGAATATGGTTATTGATAACTTATATAGTGATGGCAGGGATATGTGCATATCTTAACCTGTTTTCAACGGGGCAGTCGGGAGGGCTTGCGAACCTCATAGTTAACATCGCCATGTTTATCATAGTGGGAGTCATTTTGCTTACCTGCTACATAGGCAGCTTTCGTCCTACATTGGCTGCTGTAAGGGAACTTGAATCCGTGAGTGAGAAGATAGAGGATGATGCCAAGCACACACATGGATTTCTGTGGGAGAGATACAGGGAAGAGAAGGAGGAGCTGTTCCGTGAGGAAACCTTAAGGGAGGAGTTCAAGGCGTACCGTTATGAGATGGACCGTATCCTGCATTCGGACAATGCATATTACAAGTGTGATATAGAGGACTATATCAATTATGATCTTATCGATTCCATGATAAAGAGAAACCGGATGAACCAGGTGGCCGGAGTGATGACAGGACTTGGTATCCTGGGTACATTTATTGGTCTTTCACTGGGACTTCAGAGCTTTAACACAGGTTCTACAGCAGAGCTTACAAACAGTATAGATCCTCTTATGGCGGGTATTAAGGTTGCCTTTCATACATCTATTTATGGCATGGTGTTTTCGCTTGTATTCAACTGGGTATACAAGAGGTTCCTTGATGATGCGGATAATACGGTCAGGAACTTTATCGCTACATATAAGAAATATGTCATGCCCGATACCACGCCTGACGGGACCAACCGTTTTTTGGAGCTTCAACAGCAGCAGACGGCAGCAGTGCGGGAATTATCGAATACGGTCACGCATCTGCTTTCAGACGGACTTCGTCAGATACTCGATCCGCAGTTTGCGCGTATGAATGATACGATAACCGGATTTGCCAACATGGCGACCAAGAACCAGATGGATCAGCTGGCTGTTGTTGTGAATGCTTTTGTCAGTGAAATGAACAGGTCGCTTGATAATATGTTTGATAAACTGTCCAATACCATGGACAATACTCTGGCTGTGCAGAAAGAGAATGAGAAGCAGATGGAGGAGATGTTCAGCAGGAATGTCACTGCTGCAGATAATATAGGATCGATTGCCGAGATGACCGGCGATCTGACAGATACACTTAAGCAATATGTTGAAAAGGTCGGAGAATATCAGGTGCAGATGAACGATACGGTTGGGCTGCTTAACAAATATCAGAAGTCGATCAATGATTCGGTAGCCATGTCCGGCGCGAGCATGAGAGAACAGAGTGCTATGCTTAATGATCTGCATGATACGGTGATGTCGCTGCCCGATGATGTCAATGAGACATTCAGCATAATAAACCAGAACCTTCAGACGATCGAAAGGCACTTTGAAGATACCATAGGCCAGATGCAGCAGGTTTTGTCCCAGATGCAGCAGCTCCTTTCACAGACATCCGGCACTATCGATTTTTCATACAGAAATGTCGAACAGAGTTTTATACGGACTGCGAAATCAATAGAGGAACTTGCAGGCTTCATGCAGAGGTTGGAGGAATATTATACAGGCGGCTGAGAAGCAGGATAAATGTGCCTGATCATTGAGGTGTATAATGAAGCGCTTAAGACATATGGATGAAGAAACTACATACTGGTTGTCTTATTCGGATATGATGGCAGGTCTGCTCCTGACATTTGTACTTATTATTGCGTTTACGATGCTTCATGCCAAAATGCAGTATGACGCCAAGGAGACAGAGCTTCTCGGCAAGGAGAAGGAGCTTGTCATTCAGGCGGATGAACTTGATGAAGAACGGGAGATAGTTGCAAGACAGAAGACTACGCTGGATGAACAGGCAAAGATGCTCAATGCACAGGAAGAGGCGCTGGCTGAGCAGGGTAAGAAGATCGCGATCCAGGAAAAGACACTGCGCGAACAGCATGAGCTGCTTAATAAGCTTGAAGCTCTTATGAGCGAACAGCAGCAGAAGCTTGACAATATCATCGGAGTAAGGACAGAGCTTATTGAGGAACTCAAGAGAGAATTTGATGATTCGGATCTGCATGTGGCAGTGGATGAAAATACTGGTGCGATAACCTTTGATGCAAGCATACTTTTCAGTTATAATCAGGCAACACTCACGCCGTCCGGCAAGGAATTCTTATCCGAATTCCTTCCGCGTTATGTTGATGTACTGCTGAGTCCCCAATATAGGGATTATATTTCCGAGATACTGATTGAAGGACATACTGATACAGAGGGTAATTATCTGTTCAATCTGGAACTGTCACAGAAGCGCGCTCTGTCGGTGGCAAAGTACTGTCTGTCCGATGACAGCAAGGTGCTGACGAAAGAGCAGCTTGAGGAATTGAAGGATGTCATATCCGCCACCGGACGTTCATTCAGCAATCCTATATATAAAGAAGATGGAAGCGTTGACATGGAAGCATCCAGAAGAGTTGAATTCCTGTTCAGGTTAAAGGACGAGGAAATGATCCGTGAAATGATAGAAATATTAAGTACTGATCAGCAGTGATCAAAGCAGTGATCATACGCTTGAGTGAAAAGTTAAATTCCACTGTAAAATTAGATTCCACAGTGGAGACTAAATTCAGATAAATCGCACTTTGAAAACGAATTGAATCAGACTGAAAAAGGCTTATAATGGGAGTTGATGAGGTCGACAAAGGAAAAAACTGCATAACAAACAGACGACTGGGGCTAGTTCGGCAAAACTAAATTCCACTCGTCTAGAGTTGCTTTTATGAGTAGTGATAATCCTTGTTCCTTGTCAAAAATGTTTTATTTTATAAGATCAGGAGTCAGGATGATATCATCAGGAGATATCTCTCTGAACTTGAACGCATTATACGTTTCCTGATCGAACAGCAGCTGAGCCAGTCTGATAGGGGGTAAGCCATTCAGGCTGGCTCTTGCTGATGAATTTATATGATTCATGATCCTGTCGACATCCCATTGAGTGAGAGTGTCAAAAGAACTTCCCTTGGGAAGTATGTAGCGGATGTATTCATGGCTCTTTTCAACACCGGGTTTTTGCCAGGCACACATGGGATCACAATAGTAGATGCTTGTGCGGATGATGTTTTTGAAGCCTGTTTCTAATGCATCAGGATCCGAAAATTCGGTTCCGCGGTCGGTCAGAATCACTTGAAACAAAGAGCAGAATACAAATGTGCTCAGTTTCTTTTCCAAACGGTCAAAAACGGCCTTTACGGAAGCAGCTGACTTATCCGGCATAAGAAATATAAGAAGGCATTTGCAGGATCTGAAATAAAGCGTAAGGAACACTTTTTTGGAGCCTTCACATCCTACCACGGTATCCATTTCCACGACAGGGATATCAGGATGACACTTGAGAAGTTCTTGAAAGTCCTTGTATGTGCGTCCTTCAAAAATGCCTTTGTCATTGATTTCGGTCTTATGGCATTTGCGAAGCTTATACTTAACCTTTCGCTGAAGATCCAGGTTAATAATGGACATATATCCGCGTTCGATGTAGTTGTAGATTGTTTTCTCGGACACCTCAAGTTCAGGGTGATTCATGAGGATCATAGCAGGAGATTGGCCTTGACGGATGAGAGGAGAGACAATCTCATCAAGCCCCTTGAGGTCAGCCTCGGTAGTGTTAATGCCTTCCCTTGATTCGACCAGAATGGTCCTGTAGTCACGGTTTGCGGTAGTTGCCCGGTAATAATACTTGTCTTTACGGCATCCGGTTTTAGAGGGGCATCCGTTACAGACAAACGGGGCACGAAGGAGGCGGGGACAGGTATCGGCAACAAAATCCGTACATACCCTGTTGCAGTTGATCTTCTTACAGGAAGCACATCTGCCGGTGCAGAGATTGGTGGAAGGACAGACCTTTTTTAGAGAGCAGTCCTTTTTCTTGATGCATCTATTGGCAGAGTCTTTTATAGCAAGATCATTATGAGGATGGAATGTACGATGTTTTTTCACCTCCTTTGAGATGGTGGATGGATCCTTGCACAGGGGCTTGGCTATATCTTTCATAGCCATATCCTGATCAAGGCACTTCTCGATAAACACACGGTTATCGAGGGTTAAATGCTTCTGATTGCCTGGAATTATACTGGACATATGGTCTCCTTTCCGGGAACAAGGAGTATCAGAAAGAATTATAGAACGAAATGGAATTTCTGTAAGACTGAATTCTATTTCAAGAATACAAGAGTGGAATTTAGTATTACATTCGAAAGCAGTGATCATACGGGGGTTAATTTCTAAAGTATTGGTCCGATATATACTTATAAGGCAGGGAAGCATCATTTTTGATCCATGGATGGAGGTAGACTTATGAGGATACAAAATCAAAATTCCAATCTGATAAATTCTCTATACTCCCAGTCTGTAAAACGAAACGGAATGTCTGCTGCTTCAGGAGGCTTTAAAAGTTCTGCCCAAAGTTCGGGAAATGACCTTTATTCAGGGTGGAGCACAGGTACTGCCAATCTTGATATAAACAGCAAAACGTCCGTCAGGAAGCAGATGCAGGATCAGCTGCGAAATCTGTTTGAGAAGGAACGCGCCAAGACCTCCCCCCTGTTTAGTGAGGATAAAGATCCGGTAAACGGCGCCGACAAGGAAGAGGATAAGGAAGATAAGCTGCTAAACAGTGGTAAGATATATAATTTCAAGGAAGTATCAAACAAAATAATGCGTGCCAAGACTTCGGTAAGTGCAGGTCAGGCTTTGGTAGCGGCCAAGAGGAAGATAAGCGAGATCAAGCGTAAGCTTGCTTCCTCGGATGGCGACAGTGATGAGCTTCAGATGGCTCTTACACATGCAAGGAAGATGGAAGTCGTTGCGGAGCGCAAGAAGAATAACCTGCAGCTCGAGGAACTGGTAAAGAATACTCAGAAACGCGATGAACTTCTTAAGAAGATGGAAGATTCTTCATCAATGAAAGCCGGGGAATATGAGGCTGTAAAGGATGAGATACTTGACAGGCAGCTCGAACACATTGATGAACAGTCTGAGATCATGAAGGAAGAGGCTGCGAAAATGCAGGAGGAGATGTCACAGAAGATAGAAGAAAACGAAGAAGAGATGATGGAGCAGATGAGCAACTTCATTGATGAGATGAGCGATGAAGAGAGCGAGATGCTGCGTAAGATGTCAGAAATGGTCGATGCCATGGAGGCGGTAGATCCGCATATGAGTAAAGAAACTCTTGACAAGCTTAAGTTAAAGCACCGGCTGTCAGAACAGAAGGCCCTTATGAAAGCTGATATGGATTACCTTAAGGATGTATTTAAGCATCTGGATGGAAGGAGCGCAGCCGGAATGTCCGGTATGAATGGCGGTGTATCTTTGAGTTCGATGACATCTGTAGGAATGGCTTCCGTGGCTTTTTCAGGAGCTGTATCGGTGTCTGCTGATACTGGTGGAGATGCTCCCTCACCGTCGGTTGACGTGTCGGTATGACGATACAAAGATGATCGTTATAAGCTGAGCTTATTACAGATGATAGATAATGGGTATTTGCCAAGACGGCTGCATGAGGTTATAGTGAACGTAATAAATCCATTTAAGAAAGGAAGGAACGATCATGGCAAATATCTATAAAGGAACATTAGGTTTGGTCGGCAATACGCCGCTTGTTGAGGTTACAAATATTGAAAAGGATCTTGGACTCGAGGCGACTGTGCTTGTGAAGCTTGAATACTTCAATCCCGCAGGCAGCGTTAAGGATCGTATCGCCAAGGCGATGATAGAGGATGCGGAAGATAAGGGACTGCTTAAGGAAGGTTCTGTGATCATTGAGCCCACATCGGGAAATACCGGAATAGGACTTGCTGCCATAGCGGCTGCCAAGGGTTATCGCATAATCCTTACGATGCCGGAGACCATGAGCGTTGAGAGAAGGAGTATTCTTAAGAGCTATGGAGCCGAGATCGTTCTTACGGAAGGTTCAAAGGGAATGAAGGGTGCCATCGCGAAAGCCGATGAACTGGCTAAGGAGATTCCCGGAAGCTTTATTCCCGGACAGTTCGTAAATCCCGCCAATCCTGCCATACATAAGGCTACGACAGGTCCTGAGATATGGAAGGATACGGACGGAAAGGTTGATATATTCATTTCGGGTGTAGGTACCGGTGGAACGGTAACGGGAACAGGAGAATATTTGAAGGAACAGAAGCCTGATGTCAAGGTGGTTGCGTTAGAGCCGGAAGACTCGCCGGTTCTTTCAGAGGGAAGAGCAGGAGCACACAAGATACAGGGTATAGGAGCCGGTTTTGTTCCTGATGTGCTCAATACCAAGGTTTATGATGAGATATTTAAGGCAGCTAATGAGGATGCATTTAAGGCGGCTAAGCTTCTTGCAAAGAAGGAAGGAATATCGGTAGGCATATCATCCGGAGCCGCTCTGCATGCAGCGATAGAATATGCCAAGAAGCTGGAAAATAAGGGCAAAACTATAGTTGCTCTGCTTCCTGACAGTGGAGACAGATATTATTCTACAGCTTTATTTACAGAATAAATACTATGTTTTAGGAAAATTTTATAAAATAGTATTTGCGCCGGGTAGAGATACCCGGCGTTTTGTGATAAAATTAAATATTAAGGAGAAGGGATCATGTTTTTGAGTGAAGAGTTAAACAATTATCTGCAGTATCTCTTTAAGGCAGCAGCCGATGAGAAGCTTGACGCTGATTCCTATAAGGACATATGCACTTATCTTAATGTTTCCAAGATGTATTATGATATGGATCTTGGCGGTGAGGAGCGTTACAGGGACAGCCGCACAGGTAATCTTGTTATGGCTGAAAAGGAGAACGACGGCAAGATAATACTGTATGATAATGGGGAAGAAACAGAACTTAAGCTTACATATCCTTACTATTATTACGGACATGAATATGTCCACGCATATATCGAATTCCCTCCCGGAGTGAAAGAAGAAGAACTTGACCATGAAATTCTTAAGTTCTTCGCAGATACGGTGTATCTTCTTGCAAGCCGCAGGAACATGCGCTATATGCTTGACTTTGCGGAGACCATGGATGCTCTCACGGGTATCCCCAATATTATATATATGAGGCGGCAATACATGCAGCGTATACAGAGCGTGCCGCCGCATGAACTTCTTGTTATCTGTGCCAATATCCAGAACTTCAAATATATAAATGAGGTCGGCAGCGCAAGGTGCGGTGACGAAGCGATAATACAGTATTCCCACAAGATCGTTAAGTTTATGGCAGAGGATGAGTGCGCCTGCCGTCTTGGAGGCGATAACTTCGCTATGTTTATTCATAAGGAACACCTTGATGATTTACTGACGAAGCTTAACTACATTGTTCTCAGCAATCTCAAGTATGCCCCGGACCGGCAATTCGAGCTGTCGGCATGGGTGGGTATATCCGAGATCAAAGAAGGGGATAACAGGCCGATCTTTGCCCGTGTGAATGATGCGACAACAGCATGTTATATGGCTAAGAACCGCTTCAAAAGCAAGGTTGTTGTCTTTAATGACGATCTGGCAGAACTGATCAGCCGCGGACATGATATCATTGCCATGTTCCGCCCTGCCATACGTGACCGGGAATTCCATCCGTTCTTTCAGCCAAAGATCGATATGCGCACAGGAGAACTTAAGGGTTTTGAGGCACTTTGCAGGTGGATGCATAAGGGCAGGTTTATCTACCCTGATCAGTTTATTCCGGTGCTTGACAGAGAGGGGTTTATTCCCGAACTTGATCTCGTAATATTTAATGAGACCTGCGCAACGATACGCAAGTGGAAGGATATGGGTCTTACTCCGCCCCGCATTTCTACCAATTTTTCCAAGAAGGATCTTTTCTATCCTGATATAGAGGATAAGATCGCTGATATTATAATATACAACGGAGTTACTCCCGATGATCTTGAAATAGAGATAACCGAGAGTGTTAAGGACAACGAATACGATCGACTTATCGATTTTGTAAGGTCGCTTAAGGCCAAGGGCCTGCACATTTCGATAGATGATTTCGGAACCGGTTATTCCTCGTTGTCTCTCATACATAATATTGATGCTGATGTTATCAAGATAGACAAGAGCTTCATAGATATGCTTTCTAATGCAGGGAAGTCCAGGGTTCTCATAGAGAGTATAATAGGTATTGCCGATAATCTTCACATGTCTACTATCGCCGAGGGAGTGGAAACGGCCGAACAGGGAGCGAATCTGCTCGGGCTTGGATGTCACATAGCCCAGGGATATTACTACAGTAAGCCTGTGCCATTTGAGGAAGCGACAGAATATATCAGGAATCCTAAGTTTAAGCCTATAATAGATCAATGATGATATTCTTATAAGGAAGGCCGTCTTCGACGGCCTTATTAACATATTACGTTAATTTCCGAAACGGTAACAGATAAGAGAAAGAAATATGGCGGAAAATGATGATATCAAGAGAGTTATAATCCTTGATGAGAAGAAAAAGAATAATGAACCGGTAGATGAAGATGCTGCTCAGGAACTGCTCGAGGAGCTTAATAAATTTGCTGATGATGAAGACGACGGGCAAGAGCGTGTTGTTACAGGTGTAACACGTATCCGTATAAAGAAGCGCAGAAAGTTAAGTAAACTTAAGAAGCATCTTATCATATTGGCGGCATCTCTTGTTGTGTTAATAACAGTGGTGATAATAGCAATGACCGGAGTAACCAATAATTACCGCGTACCCGTGACCGTATACGAGGAATATCTAAATAAGCCGGTCTATGACGGGGAGGAATTAAGCTATGCTTACGGTAACGGTCTTGCACAGCGGAGATTGAAGAAATTAAGGCAGTTGCTGAGAGAAACAACGGACACCTATACTGAAGGACTTAATGCCTCGGTGTATGAGAGTGAACAGGCATATGAGTCCAATCGGAAGGAGTATGGGGATGATTTCAGCTTTTTGGTAAAGATAGACAGTGCTGTGCCGCTTAACCATGCCGAACTTGTAAGCCTTAATAATGATTTTACAGGAATAGTAAGAGATATCGGCAGTTCGAGTCTTGTACGTTCTGGAAGCGGGGAGCTTACGATGGCAGTGGTGGATCTGACATCTTATCTTGAAAATGCAAGGATCACCAGGGGATACCGGCTGTACTGTACCAGAACGGTATCGTATTCGGGTGCTGATGGTCCGGCTGTGGAAACCGGCAAAATGGAATTTATTGTGGTAAAGCTTAACGGCCGGTGGATAATGTGGGATAAGATATATGATATTCTTCGCCTTTCTTATTGAACACAGGAGAGGATCTTAAGGCGAATAACCGTCTCGATATTTTGCGGAAAAACTGTATGGACGAATCGGTAATGCAGAACATATGCAATCCCTGTGGATATTTTTATACACAGGGATTTTTTTGTAGAAGTAAGAGTTCAATTATGGTACGATATAATCTGCACGGAGGAATGAGGGATGAATGAGAACAAGACTATAATAAGGCTTAACAATATAAGAAAAACCTATGACGGCAAAACAAATGTCATAGAAGAATTGAGCCTTGATATAAATGAGGGAGAATTTGTTACTCTTCTTGGCCCGTCCGGATGCGGCAAGACCACTATCCTTCGCATGATAGGCGGTTTTGATAAGCCCACGTCGGGAGAGATACTGCTTGACGATAAAGATATATCCGAGCTTCCGGCCAATGAGCGGCCTGTAAATACGGTATTTCAGAAGTATGCTTTGTTTCCGCATTTAAATGTCTATGATAATATCGCATTCGGTCTGAAGCTTCAAAAGCTGCCGAAGGATGAGATAAATAAAAGGGTACAGACCGTTCTTGAACTTGTTGATCTTGAAGGGTTTGAAAAGAGGAGTGTTACGACATTATCGGGGGGACAGCAGCAGCGTATTGCAATAGCAAGGGCCGTAGTGAACGAACCGAGGGTACTGCTGCTTGATGAGCCGTTAAGTGCTCTTGATTACAAGATGCGCAAGGAGATGCAGATCGAGCTTAAGAATATGCATAAGCGTCTGGGTATAACCTTTGTCTTTGTCACGCATGATCAGGAAGAAGCGCTAACCATGTCTGATAAGATAGTTGTTATGGCAGATGGGAAGGTTCAGCAGGTTGGCACGCCGGAGGAGATATACAATGAGCCGGCTAATGTTTTCGTGGCTGACTTTATCGGTGAAAGTAACATATTTAACGGGGTTATGACCGGAAAAATGAAGGCATCTTTTGCCGGAGCAGAGTTTGTCTGTGTCGATGATTATGAAACCGGAAAGAAGATAGAGGCGGTTATCCGTCCGGAAGATGTTGTTGTCGTTAAACCCGGAGAAGGACAGCTTACCGGAGAGGTTACAAGCGCGGACTTTAAGGGGACGTTTTATATAATGTTTGTTCAGTGCGGACAGTATGAGATGGAGGTCCACTGTCTTGCCCACTATAAGCCGGGTACGATGGTCGGGCTGTCTGTCCTGCCCGACAATATTCATATAATACCTTATGACACGACGATCAATAATTTCCACGGCATAATAGACGGATTTGTGGATGGCAAGGGTCTGTATCTTGTGTTCACGGATTTTGCCATGTTTGTGGATGCGCATCATCTGTATCCATTTTCAAGGGTATCAAAGGGCCGGCTTGTTGATGAAAACGGAGAGCATATAGATTTCCAAGGCAGGGAAGTGATAGCTTTCTTCCAGCCTGAAGACGGTGATATGTCCGATGATGAGAAAGAAGGAGATGTTGTCGGGAAGATCGTATCCTTCTACTATATAGGCGATCATTACAGTTATACGATAAGGTCTGATCATGAGATCGACTATGTTGTTGATGATGAGGATCTTTGGAACCAGGATGATATAGTCAGTGTAATTCTTCCCAGAAACAAGATGAAATACAGGCTTAAATAGCGGGAGGATATTATATTGAGCAGATACAGATTTGACAGAAAACAACTGGTCCTTCCATATCTTATTTACCTTATCCTGTTTGTGGTAATGCCGCTGCTGGTTGTTTTGTATTATGGTTTTACAGATGATCAGGGGCACATATCGTTTACCAATTTTGCATCATTTTTTACCAACAGTAAGATGATGGGGACTCTTGTGTATTCACTGGTCATAGCCGTTATGGTCACGGTCATATGTCTGTTGCTTGCATATCCTGTCGCTTATATCCTTGCAAAAGGGGAATATGCAAGAAAGCATTCGTTTCTCATGGTATTTGTTCTCCCTATGTGGATCAATTTTACGCTGCGTATTACTGCTCTTAAAGAGATACTTACCCTTCTTGAAGGTAATCTTGCGTTTCATCCGTTCATGAATACCGTTATCTGTATGGTTTATGATTTTCTGCCGTTTATGATCATGCCTTTGTTCAATTCGCTTACCAAGCTGGATAAATCAATGATAGAAGCAGGTTATGATCTCGGGGCGGATTTCCCGAAGGTTCTGACGAAAGTAATCCTTCCGTTATCTGTACCGGGAATAATCAGCGGCGTTACTATGGTATTTCTGCCTGCGATGACGAATTATGTAGTACTTGACATGGTATATAACAGTACATACATAATGGGTTCTCTTATCGGCAGTTACTTTAGTTCGTACGACTGGAACAATGGGTCGCTTATCTCTGCTATCCTTCTTATGTTTATCGGTTTCCTGACGATAATTACGGATAAGATAGTATCAAAAGAAGAAGGGGAGGAGGTACGCATATGAGAAAAAATGGACAGCATATGATAATATGGCTGGTACTTGCTTTTCTGTACCTTCCTATACTAATCCTTACATTTTACAGCTTCACAAGTTCAACAATGATAGGCTCCGTGAGGGAATTTTCAGTTGAAAATTATATAACGCTGTTCACCGAACCTGCGTTAAGGGCGATGATGTTCGGAACCCTGTCCTTAGCCGTAGTGGTGGCTTTGATCTCAGTGCTTTTGGGAAGCGCCGGAGCTATTGGCGCCTTTTACTCAAAGAAGGGTGTGCAAAGGACGGTGGAGTTCTTTAATGAAGTTCCGGTTGTAAATGCGGATGTTGTGACGGGATTCTCAATCTGTATTTTTATGATAGTATTACTACATATGGACAAGGATACCTATATTCCTCTCGTTATAGCGCAGACTGCGTTATGTACGCCCTTTGTATATCTGTCAGTCATGCCCAGGCTTAAGCAGATGGACAATTCGCTGTATGAAGCCGCACTTGATCTTGGATGCACTCCGGCGCAGGCATTAAGACGGGTCGTTATACCGCAGATCAGGCCCGGAATAGTATCCGGATTTATGACTGCTATTACTCTTTCACTGGATGACTACTTTATTGCCACATATACCAAACCGGCAACTTTTGACACTATAAGCACCTATGTCGTTAATGCTACACGCGGGGCGCAGACCAGTATCAAGACAGCGTTATGGGCTCTTTCGGCAGTGATGTTTGTGATTGTTGTAGCAGTGGTAATGGCTGCCAACATGAAAAGAGCAGGTACAGGGGAGGAGGACTTGAGGATATGAACGTATCAGGGAAAATGAAATGCACTCTCCTGTTTGTAGCCTGTGTTTTTTTGCCGTCATTGTTCGTTTCAGGATGCGGCGGTCAGGAAGCGGAGGAAGTGACGCTGCGTGTCTGCAACTGGGAAGAATATATTGACGAAGGCGGCTGGGATGAAGAGGAGCTTATAGAGCTTGAAGACGGGACAAAGATCTTTGGTGAGAACAATCTTGCTGATGATTTTGAAGAATGGTATTTTGAGGAATATGGAGAGAGAGTAAAGGTTGAGTATTCCACTTTCGGGACCAATGAGGAATTGTACAATCAGATAACGTTAGGCGATGTTTATGATCTTGCCTGCCCGTCTGAATATATGATCATGAAGCTTATGCGTGAGGGGATGCTTGTTCCGTATTCAGATGATTTTAAGGATGTGTCACAGGAGAGAAACTATTATTCAAAAGGGGTTTCGCCTTACATAAGTTCAGTGTTTGACACCCTGTCAATAAATGGTGAGAATTTAAACAGTTATGCGGCCGGATATATGTGGGGACTGCTTGGATTTGTATATAATCCGGATGAAGTGTCAGAAGAAGATGCAGCTCATTGGGATCTGCTTTTAGACAGGAACTACTTCAGGCGCATAACTATAAAGGACAGTGTGAGGGATGCATACTTTGCTGCGATAGCGATCAACTGTTATGACGAGATAACTGATGAGGCCTTCGTTGGTTCTCCCGATTATCACGACAGGCTGTCCGCAGCGCTTAACAGGACAGATCCGGAAACCGTGCAGGCTGTTGAGGATATCCTGATCGATGCAAAGAATAATGTTTATTCATTTGAGACGGATGCCGGCAAGGCTGACATGGTGACGGGTAAGGTTGTAGCCAATGAACAGTGGTCCGGCGATGCTGTATATACATTGAACCAGGCTGATGAGGATGGAATGGAACTGTGTTATTCTGTACCCAAAGAGGGCACAAATCTATGGTTTGACGGCTGGGTAATGCTTAAGAGGGGGATAGAGCAGGATGAACGTAAGCAGCGCGCTGCCGAGGCCTTTGTTAATTACATGAGCCGTCCGGATAATGCGATAAGGAATATGTATTATATAGGATATACTTCGGTAATTTCGGGCGGTGATTCGGATCTTATGTTTGAATATCTCAATTACTGTTACGGAGCCGGTGATGATGAAGAAGCAACGGTTGAATATGATGATATAGATTATTTCTTTTCTGAGGATCCGACAGGCGACAGATATACTGTTGTTACTACCGAGGATCAGACCAAACGTCAGCTCTTCGCCCAGTATCCGCCCGGGTCCATGGTTGACAGGGCGGTTGTCATGGCATGTTTTGATGATGAGAGCAATGACAGGATCAACCGTTCATGGACAAATGTAAGGTGTTTTGATCTTGAGAGATTACTGTTTTAGCCTGCCATAATTGTGGTATAATAAAAACTGAGTGCAGGTATTTGGGAGATGGGTTTACATGAATGAATTACTTAACAGGATCCATGATATAGGAATAGTGCCGGTAATAGCGATAGATGATGCAGACAAGGCAGTTCCGCTTGCCAGGGCACTTGTGGATGGAGGCCTTCCGGCTGCTGAGGTAACATTCAGGACGGCGGCAGCAGAGGAAGCGATCAGGAATATTATAAGGGAAGTACCGGAAATGCTGGTCGGAGCAGGCACAGTGTTGACCAGGGAACAGGCAGACCGCGCTATTGATGCGGGAGTAAGCTTTATTGTAAGCCCGGGATTTAATCCCGATATAACCGGATATGTGATCGACAGGGGAGTGTGTATGCTTCCGGGAACAGCAACTGCAGGTGAAATGGAGCAGGCAATGGCTCTGGGGCTTGAAGCGGTGAAGTTCTTTCCTGCTGAGCAGAACGGGGGAGTGGATAAGCTGAAAGCGCTTGCAGGTCCTTATAAAACGCTTAAATGGATGCCGACGGGTGGAGTGAATACGGGCAATCTCGTGAATTACTTAAGCTTTGATCAGGTGCTTGCCTGCGGTGGTACATGGATGGTTAAGAAGGAACTCATCGAGGGTGAGAAATGGGATGAGATCACTTCAATATGTAAGAGTGCTGTCACGAAAATGCTCGGGCTTGAGATCGATAATATAGGAATAAAGAGTGAGAGTATTAAAAGGCCGTTCTTTGAAGACTTTGGTCTTAAGATAACGGAACATAATGACATGGGAACAGGTGGATGCATTACGGTTACGGCAATCAATGTTGACAGAGCTGTGTATCATCTTTCAAGAGCAGGTGCGAAGTTTGATGAGGACAGCAGGATAAGGGATGATAAGGGAACACAATCTATTTATCTTGATGGTGAGATCGGAGGCTTTGCTATACGTTTTAGCAGGAAATGATAAGACAGCATAAAGATATTATTTAGGAGATCGTGATATGGGAAGGATAGTTACTTTCGGGGAGATAATGCTGAGGCTTGCACCTAACGGATATTACAGGTTTTTCCAGGATGATCAGCTTCAGGCGACTTTCGGAGGGGGAGAGGCGAATGTGTCCGTATCGCTTTCAAATTTCGGACTTGATTCTGCATTTGTTACCAAACTTCCTGAGCATGCCATAGGACAGGGCGCGGTAAATACATTAAGATATTTTGGGGTTGATACGAGCTTTATTGCAAGGGGCGGCGACAGGATAGGGATCTATTTTCTGGAGAAGGGCGCTTCACAGCGGGGTAGCGTATGTATTTATGACCGGGCGCATTCAGCCATACAGGAAGCGTCTGCCTCTGATTTTGACTGGGATAAGATATTTGACGGGGCACAGTGGTTCCATTTTACAGGAATTACTCCGGCACTTGGCGAGAATCTTGTAAATATCTGTCTTGATGCATGCAAGGCGGCCAAATCACACGGAGTTAAGATAAGCTGTGACCTTAATTACAGAGGAAAGCTGTGGACAAGGGAACAGGCAAGGGAGGCAATGACTAAGCTGTGTGAATATGTAGATGTATGCATTTCCAATGAAGAGGATGCCAGGGATGTCTTTGGCATCGAAGCTGAGGGCAGTGATATAACAGGTGGAAGGCTTAATACGGAAGGCTATAAATCAGTGGCAAAACAGCTTATGGACAGTTTTTCGTTTGAAAAAGTTGCCATAACGCTTCGTACATCCATTTCCGCCAATGATAATGACTGGCAGGGTATGCTATATGACGGTAAGGATTACTGCTTCTCGAGGCAGTATCATCTGCATATTGTAGACAGGGTAGGTGGTGGTGACAGTTTTGGAGCCGGACTGATATATTCGCTTGTGAATGGTTATTCGCTGCAGGATTCGATCGAATTTGCAGTTGCCGCATCAGCGCTTAAGCATTCCGTTGAGGGTGACTTTAACAGGGTTAGTGCTGCCGAGGTATTAAAGCTTGCCGGCGGAGATGCATCCGGAAGGGTAGTAAGATAGGAGAAGAGAAGGTTCTATGAAGGCTTTCATGGATGATGATTTTATTCTGGAGAATGATACTGCAAGACATCTGTTTCATGACTATGCTGAGGGTCTTCCGATAATAGATTATCATTGCCATCTGTCACCGAGGGAAATATACGAGGACAGACGGTTTGAAGATCTGGGTGATGTGTGGTTTGGCGGTAAAGAGGATGACGGGAGCATAAGCGGGGATCATTATAAGTGGCGGCTTATGCGTTCTAACGGAATGACGGAAGATCTGGTGACCGGAAGGGAAGACGAACTGTCACGGTTCAGAGGGTTTGCCGATGCTTTGAGCTTAGCGATAGGTAATCCGATGTATCACTGGTGTCATCTTGAACTTAAGAAGTATTTCGGTGTGGATGAACCGTTGAATTCTTCAAACGCTTATAAGATATGGGACATCTGCAATGATATACTGAAAAATGATCCGGCTTTTTCCGTAAGAGGACTTATTAAGCAGAGTAATGTTGCATATATAGGAACTACAGACGATCCCGTGGACAGCCTTGAATGGCATAAAAAGATCGCGGATGATGACAGTATCAGCTTTCTTGTAAGGCCGTCTTTCCGGCCGGATCGTGCGATCAATATTTTAAAGCCGGGATTTCGGAAATACATGGATGAGCTTGCGCATACAGTGGGCAGGGACAACCTTGATTCGGTTGAGGATGTTATTGATGCGTTGCTTGAAAGGGTTAAATATTTTGCTGCTCATGGCTGTGTGGCTTCGGATCACGGTTTGGATTACGTTCCGTTTAAGAAGGTTCCAATGGAGGTCTGTGACGCAGCATTCAAGAAGGTTATGAGGGGTGAAACGATAGGCGCAGAGGAAGCGGAAGGTTATCAGACTGCGCTTCTTATGGCATTGGGAAGGGCTTATCACAAACATGGCATAGCCATGGAACTTCATTATTCGTGCATGCGTAATGTAAACGAAAGAGCGTACAGGACGCTTGGACCGGATACAGGCTATGATATGATGGCACAGAATACCTGCGGAGGTAATATCGCTGCGCTTATGTCGGAACTTGACAGAATGGCTGCGCTCCCAAAGACCATCATATTTTCATTAAATCCTTCTGACAACGAACTGATAGGCACACTCATCGGATGTTTTCAGGGAAGTGAGGTTCCGGGTAAGATACAGCACGGGCCTGCATGGTGGTTTAATGATTCAAGGTCGGGTATGGAGGAGCAGATGAAGTCGCTTGCAAGTCTTGGGCTGCTTGGCAACTTCATAGGTATGCTTACCGACTCCAGATCGTTTTTGTCTTATGCACGACATGATTATTTCAGAAGGATAATGTGCAACCTGATAGGCGGATGGGTTGAGAACGGAGAATATCCGAATGACGATAAATCTCTTAAGAGAATAGTAACCGGTATTTCGTACTATAATGCCAGAAGGTATTTCGGGATATGATCGTTCCGGGGCACCGATAGTTGATCAAGAATATTAGATAGAAAGGCAATGAGCTTATGTTTACATGGAATTTCCAGTATGTTTCCAAGGCGAGACTGGCTGAGACATTCGGACAGTTGATGCTTGAGCCGAATAAGGGTGATATCCTTATCCATATTCATACCGCAATACATTCGAATGATGAGGCGGTCGATCTTGCACGCTTTGTAAAGAAGCTTGTGCCCAGTGCCAACATAATAGGGACATCAACATCAGCCACTGTAAGTTTTGGAAAGTTGGTTAAAGATCAGTGTACGATAGCTGTAAGTCAGATGTCTGAAGGCCATATAAAGACTGCCATGCTAACTGATGTTTTGTCATGTGATGGATTACGGGAGTCCTTGATCGATGGTGAAACAACACTGCTTGTTTCATTTATAGCTGGAGAATTCAAAGAAGCGGACAGCTTTGTTAAGGAATTAAACATGGAGCTTCCCGGTATCTCCATGATAGGTGGTATTGTAGATATTTCGGATAATGAATACCAAAGGGAGTCCGGTTCTCCTTTTGTATTTAACGAGAACGGATGGTCAGATCATGCTGTGTTATGTGCATCGCTTGGAGGCAGGAAGTTAAGTGCTATTGGTGGATATGCCACCGGAGCAATGGTAGTTGAAAGCGAAGAGGCAAATGCGGATGTATTCAGGGAAGCTTCTGAAGGTTCACAGGATCTGCTTGATCTGATACATTTTACTGATGATGGCAGACGGTTATGTAATTCATATGAGAAGACCTTAGGACTTAAGATGGCATTTTTATATGATGATGGAATAGTATCGGATAACAGGAAGCTGTTTCGGAGGATCGAGGGCTTTCCTAATGCTGAGACTTTGTTCGGATATATCTGTGCATCGAGAGTGCGTGTTTATCCTGCCAGTACCGGATGGGAACTGTCAGCTTATGAGAATTCCAATCTGTGCGGCTGTGTTACAAATGCTGTTATAGTCGCGGACGAGGGTAGGAATATCTTAAGTGACTGGGCGTTTGCGGTAAGTGCGGCAGGCGAGCGTGAGATGATGCAGAAGTATAATCCTTACGTTTTTTCGCATACGGAAGTGCTTTCGGAAGACGACCGCAGGCTTTTGTCTTATATCATGGAGATCGAAAAAAAATGTGAGAAGGACGGCAGTGATTCTGTGTCTGAAAACATTATGCATTTTGTCAGGGTTTGTGAGAAAGAACTGCTCAGTTCCGCGGAAGAAGGACTTCCCAATTCAGCAGCACTTAACATGGATATGAGGCTTAAGGGATATGACAGGATATGTATAATAAATGTTCTTGATACAGAAGGTATAAAGGCTGTATTTCCAGACAGTGTAACAACGATGACCAGAAGGACATACATAGGGAAGTGCAGTGCCTGTGCAAATAACAGGAATTACCGTATATATAAGCTTGATAAATGGCAGCTTGCGATCGCTGCACCGTCATATATGGTGAAGCTGTCAGAATTCATAAAGGATATGGAAGAGCTCCAGAGAGAACTGTTTAAGACTGCTGAGGATACTGTTGCCATAGTGCCGACATTCTGTATCCTTGACGACAGAGATCCGGACCACATCAGTGATGATTACAGCTCGGCATGCAACAGGATGCAGAAGAAGAACATTCAGTTCTATGTGTATAATGATGATTCTGACCGTCCGGATGAAGATAGTATTCGTGAACGTTATCATATGGTGGATGTTATCAACTATGCGCTTGATCATGACAAGGTGCTTCCTTATTATCAGGGGATTTATGACAACAGGGAATCGGAAATATCACATTATGAAGCACTCATGAGGATTGAAGACGAGAAGGGAAGGGTATACTATCCGGGAGAATTCCTCGATGTTGCCCGATCTTATGGCCTTTTGTATGACTCGATGTCTGCAATGATGATCCGAAAGGTTTTTGATAAGTTCAGTGCGTATGATGATAAGGTTGTAAGTATAAATCTCGGGATACGTGACATAAGGAACCGTGAGCTTGTCGAGTATATATGCGGATTTCTTTCCACTGCGAAACATCCTGAAAATTTTGTATTTGAGATACTGGAGAACGAAGATGTGGATGACTATGAATATCTGCTTGATTTCGTAGACAGGATCCACAGTCTTGGCGGACGTATATCGATAGATGATTTCGGTAGCGGATATTCGAATCTTCTGCATATAATCAGGATACATTTGGACTATCTCAAGATCGATGGTTCCATAGTACGAAGATGCAGCACTGACAGAGAATCGGAGAACATTATCGCGATGATCTCCGGCTGGAAGAAGCAGAGCTCAAGAAAGATAGATATAGTTGCTGAATACGTGGAAAACAGTGATATTCAGAAAATGATCGAGAAATATAATATCGATTATTCTCAGGGGTATCTTTTTGCGAAACCTACTCCGGAGATTGAGGAGGACTGACCGTGATTCCCGATAGTATGCGTAAGGAAGGCAAGGGAATATGGAATGATAAACGGATCATAGGGCTTATCATTGATGATGAAGGTTCGGAGTACGCCAAGGATCTTATTAAAGATGCGGCGGAAGCGCTGCCTCAGGATGATTCAGCCCGTCTTATCGTGCTTGCCGGAAAGCATTATAATCCTGATGATCCCGATAAGAATCTCCAGGAATACAAGCGTGTGTATAATATGCTCCACAGGCTTGAAGAGACATGCGCTTTTGACGGTCTGTTGGTTTCATACGGGGCTTTTGCCGATGTCTTAATGCATGCAGGCGAGGAAGGATCGGACAGCCATCTTCTTGATATACCCATGGTGTTTGTAGGAGAGGGTCCCAAATGGGGTATCATATGCGGATGCGATAATGAGATAGGTATACGTTCGGCAATTGATTTTCTGGTTAAGATCAATGGCTGTCGAAAGATGTGCATGCTTGGAGGCAGGGAAGACCAGGCAGATGCAATTGTAAGAAAGAAGGTGTTTAGGCAGAGCCTTATTGATAACGGTCTTGAATATAAGGAGCAGTATTTTGTTGCAACGGATATGTCGGACAACTGCGTGAGCGAAGCAGAGCTTCTGCTTGATATGAATCCTGATGTGGAGGCTGTATTCTGTGTGAATGATTCCGTGGCCAGAGCTATGTATAAAGCCCTTAAGAAGCGAGGACTTATGCCCGGAAAGGATGTACAGGTCTTCGGGTTTGATAATACCCGTGGAGCAAGTATCATGGAACCGCCGCTTTCGTCGGTCGGAACGGAAGGTGCAACCGCAGGGCGTAAGATCATGGAACTTCTTCTTCAAAAGCTTGACGGGGAAGAAGTGGACAGTGTATGCCTTCCCACAAGGCTTTATGGCAGAGAATCTCTTAAATATGCGACTTATGATTACTCGACCGTGGAGCTGATAACCGCCGATGAAGCATTTATATACCGTATGTTCAATGACTGCTTTTACCGTTATGGGAATGTAAGACACACAAGAGAGTCGGTGGATCTTAAGCGACTGTTTTATGAGATCATGTCAAGAGTGTTAAATGCGATGAGAAGCAGATACATGAGTGTTGAGGAATTCAACGAGCTGTTACTCCTTGTTGATATCTTTATCGAAAACGGAGTAATGGAATACACGGATACACGAAAGTTTATTAAGTGTATAGATCTGCTCCAGGAAGCTATCAACCAGACGGCACGTTCGAAGTCTGTCAATTCGATGATAAACAGGGTGTTCTTAAGAGCCAAGGATAAGATCATCATAGAGCTTTCCAGACAGAATGAAGCAGACGCGATAAAATGGGAAGCCAGCAGGAAGAGGATAGAGAGGTTCTGTCTGAGCACGATCGATTATATTGGCATGTCGCAGGCTGATTCTGAGAGGATCATACGGAACATAGAGGGGATCGGACTTAAAAACGCAGCATTTTACATGTTTGATTCTCCGGTAGTGTGTGGTAAAGGACAAGCAGCCGATTTCCCGGAGAGTATAAGGTTAAGGTGCGTTGTTAAGGATGGAACGTTTTATACGATTTCAAGGGACAGGCAGAGAGGGCTGCTGAAAGAAATGTTTTCACGTGAAGAACTTACCGCAATGGACAGGGCATTTTTGGTGCTGCCCGTGCTATGCGGATCCTATATATACGGTTTTTTGGCCTGCGGGCTTGAAGAAGATATTTTTGATAAGGGAGTAATGCTTTCCACCGAACTTGGAAGGGCGTTGTATCTTGATGAAATATCTGCAAGATCAATATAATTACTTTTTCAGTTAATGAACAATTCGAAAAAAGTCTAACATGTTTTCACATGGGATTCTTATAACCTGTTTCATACAATGGGCAATAGTATTATAGGAAGGAGGGATTGCATGGGGCTTAAGTTCAGGCATGAGATGAAGCATGTAATTTCTCCAATGGACAGGCTGGTGCTAAAGCAACGTCTGGATGTTGTTGCGCAACCCGACCCGCATGCCAGAGGAGGAAACTACCATATTAGAAGTCTGTATTTTGACAATATTTATGATAAGGCACTTGCTGAGAAGATAAACGGAACAGCCAGAAGAGAGAAGTTCAGGATACGTTATTATAATGGTGACACAGGTTTTATTCATCTTGAGAAAAAAAGCAAGATTGTTAATCTGTCTAGCAAGCAGAGTACTCTTATTACGGCAACGGAGGCTCAGCATATAATTGATAACGACCTTGATTGGATGATGGAAAGTGGCAATCCTCTTGTGGAAGAGCTGTACACCAAGATGCGGGGACAGGGAATTAAGCCAAAGACTATCACAGATTATATAAGGGATCCTTATATCTTTGCTCCCGGAAATGTGAGAGTTACGATAGATTATAACATAAGGACCGGAATCAGATGTGGGGATTTTCTTAATAATGATTGTGTGACTGTTCCAGTATGTGAGAATATCATTATACTTGAAGTGAAATGGGATGAATATCTTCCTGATATAATACGTGACATAGTTCAGCTTAAGGACAGGCGAACATGTAGTTTTTCAAAATACGCAGCATGTAGATTATATGGATGATGTAATACATTGATTTAGAAGCCTTCTGATTGATATTGATAATAATAAGGAGATAACAACATGACTTTCAACGATATTTTTAAATCGAGTTTTATTGAAAACGTAACAAGCGTCAGTATCATGGATATGGTTATAGCGATGTCACTGGCATTCTGTATCGGCCTGTTCATTTTCCTGATATATAAGAAGACATATTCCGGAGTGATGTATTCGGCAGGCTTTGGGACTACGCTTATAGCGCTCACGATGATAACAACGCTGGTTATCCTTGCTGTAACATCCAATGTGGTTCTTTCTTTGGGTATGGTTGGTGCACTGTCAATAGTTCGATTCCGTACGGCAATAAAGGAGCCTCTTGATATTGCTTTCCTGTTTTGGTCTATTGCGGTGGGAATAGTATTGGCTGCAGGGATTATCCCGCTTGCTGTTTTTGGCAGTATTTTCATAGGAATAATCCTGCTTGTTTTTGTAAACAGGAGACAGAATACCAATCCATATATTCTCGTTGTAAGTTGTACGGACAAGGCTTCAGAAAATAAGGTCATAGAGTATCTTAAAAGTAAGTCTACAAGGAGCGTAGTAAAGTCTAAAACTGTTCAGAAGGGAAATATAGAGCTCAATCTCGAAGTACGCATTGTTGGCGATAATACTGATTTTGTTAATGATATATCTGATTTGGATGGAGTGAACAGCGCTGTTTTAGTTAGCTATAACGGAGAATACATGGGATAATATTCCGGTAGGAGAAGCATAAATGATAACATCAGGTAAGATAGACAAAATATGCGTTATCGTTATCAGTATTGCAGTCATTCTTACGATCCTTTTTATGAACGGAACCAGATTTGGGATAATCCCCGTTGTAGACATGGATTCGGAGAGCTATTCAGGTCCCGAATATATCACTGCCAATGATATGGATGGCAATTGGGATGTATCAGGAGCTTCCAGGATAATCTTAAATGGAGAGGACGCACGGGTTGAAGGTGGCGGTGCTTATGTGAATGGTACGGATGTGGTCATAAAGAACGGCGGATATTATGTTGTTACAGGTTCATTTGATAACGGGCGAATAATAGTAGATGCTTATGCAAGTTCAAAGGTTTGGCTGATGCTTGAAAATGTCAGTCTGCATTGTGAAGATGATGCTTGTATAAGGATAGAGGAGGCTGACAAGGTATTTGTTACTCTTGCGGAGAACAGCACAAATACTGTTTCGGGTGGAGACGGATATTCTGATAGAGAGGTTTCTGATAGCATTGGAGCTGCAGTGTTTTCGCATGATGATCTTACGATAAACGGTAGTGGAACTCTCATCGTCAATGCCGGATACAGACATGGCATCAAGGCAAATGATGATTTGGCAATTGCGGGCTGTAATGTCTTTGTTACGTCTTTGCAGGATGCTGTTCATGTTAATGAGGATGTGGCGATTGTTAATGCGATGCTTACGATAAACGCAGGAGATGATGCGGTTACAACTGAAGGTACAATATATGTGGACAATTCCGATATTCTTGTGAACAAATGCAATGAGGGGTTAGAGGCCAGGCACATAAATGTATACAGTGGAAATATAGAGATATATCCGAAAGATGATGGATTCAATGCATCGAGTGGTAAAAATACAGTCCCATTTTATGGACAGATTGATGATGAAGTATCGGATGAAGAAGATGATGTTAAAGAGCTTCCGTCTATAAATGTATATGACGGGAATATAAAAATTATAAATGATACGGCTTTAGATTCTGACGGGTTGGATTCAAATGGAAATATATATATATATGGAGGAAATATATTTATAAGTCTCAGAAACAGCGGCCCAAGCAATGCGATAGATTATGGCAGCAAAAGTGGAGGCGTATGTGTTATAGAAGGTGGTACGGTTATTGCATGCGGAAGTTACACTATGGCAGAAGGCTTTGACTCTTCATCATCCCAGCCTTCGATAATGTATACAATAAGTGAAGGGGTCGAAGCGGGTTCTGTAATCTCGGTTGAAACAGAGGATGAAGCGGTTATCCTGAGTGCCGAAATACCGTGCAGTTTTTCATGTGCGATAATAAGTTGTGCACAACTGAAAGTGGGGGATACTTATCTCATAAACATAGGAAACAAGGTTGATGACATCACTTTGGATGAAGTGTCAGCATCATATGGGGACGTGCAGAGTATGGGGTTTGGAGGATCCATGAATTTTAGTGGCATGAAGAGAAGAGATAAATTCAGGCAGGGAGCTACCCGGCTGCCAGACAGTAAGTCTGCATCAGATGATCTTGAATCTGAAGAAAAGCGTCTTGGTAATACTGAGAGCATGGAACATCCTGTACTACCCGAAGGGCCGGAGCCGCCCGGGATGACGGGAGAAATAAAAAATCCTGAAATGAACGGGATTTCTGAAAGTATTGAAGGGGATGTGGGTACAACAGACAGTATTACCAGAAGTAAGACTTTTAGTGAATACGACAGCAGAACATGGATAGAAATAGCAGTATCATTATTATCGTTTGCTTTGGTGATGATATTTGTGGTCAAATATCACAGAAGATAACAATAATATAATGACAAGTATATTGAAAGAGTGTAAAATTTATATATCCATTCAGAACGGTCAGATCACACAATCTGAACAGTTATATTTGATTTTCGGAGGTTCCGGATGAACAGCTACAGCGGCAGGCAGCCTAATATGGCAAATGAACTGGAGAACAATATTCTGAATGTTCATCTGGTTATGGTGCTTGTTACTTCGCTTGGCGGTATCGGCCTGGTTATAGAGGGCATCCTTCTTGACTGGGAATTCTGGGTGCTTCCGCTTATAATCGTCGGTATAATAGCCATATGGTCGGTTTATATCACGCAACCGCTGACGATAAATATACGTGAAGGTATTTATGTAGCATTCATATTATTCCTTGCGATCTTTCACGGTGTGCATTACACCAGCTTTTTCGATGTTTCGCTTATGTCGGTCCTGATAATGATCACTCTTACGGGAACTGGCAGAAAGGCGTATCAGGATTATGTGATTATCGAATATATAGTTGTTGTATTTGCACAATTTTATCTTACGATGAAGAATGGTGGAATAGCCGGGGACGTTCTTACGATATCCAAGATAATCCTTCATATTCTCACTGTCATTATAGCTTATAATATTTGCAGGAATTACGTTGTCCAGAGCCGTAAAAATCAAAAAATAGTCGAAAGTTATATTTCCGAGGTCAAAAGGACCAACGAGGCAATGGAAGATTTTCTTGCCAATATTTCACATGAATTCCGTACACCCGTCAATGTTGTTACAGGTCTTTCCTCCATACTCATGAAGGAAAACAAAAACGATAATATAATCGCTATCAATGAAGCAGGATTAAGACTGGCAAATCAGATCGATGATATCCTTGATTATAATGAGATAATAGGAAACCGGCTGAATATATCAGAAGAAGAGTATATGATATCTTTATTGGTGAATGACGTGGTTAAGACGGCCCGGCCGTTTGTGGAGCAGAAGCATCTTGATTTTGTGATGGATCTTGATCCTGCTGTTCCTGCTGTTTTAAACGGTGATGCGTCCAGGATCAGGAAGATGCTTTTGCACTTGATCTCAAACGCTGTCAAGTTTACCGAAAAAGGGGGATTATATGTAAAGATTTCCTCGGCAGAAAGAAGCTATGGCGTTAATCTGGATATAGAGGTGACAGATACCGGTAAGGGAATGTCAAGAGAAGATATAGGACAGTTATCGGAAATACTTTATCAGGCAGATAAAGGTCGAGACCGAAGTACCGGAGGCATAGGCCTTGGTCTTACGATAGTATATGGGTTTGCACATGCTATGGGAGGATTTGCCCGTATAGAGAGCGAGCAAAGGCGCGGAACAACTGTGCATGTCAGCATTCCCCAGTCCGTGACGGACAATTCACCGTGCTTGAGCCTGTCGCATGAATCTTCAAGATGCGTAGTTACGTATATAAGACCTGAGAAATATAAGATACCTGAGATCAGGGATTTTTATTTCAGTATGATCGAGAATCTTTCAAGAGGACTTAAGGTGTCTGTACATAACGCAGGTTCACACAGGAATCTTAAAGACATATGTGAACATATGCCGGTGACCAACATTTTTACAGGACAGGATGAATATATCGCAGATCGTGATTATCTTATCAAGCTTAGTCAAAAAATATGTGTTGTGGTTAATGTTTTTCATGATTTTGCAGGTGTCAGAGATGAAAATATCCTGTATATTCCCAATCCCATATACGGTGTTCCGATAGTAAACATAGTAAATGCAGGCAGTGACTATAAGAGCCTGCAAGTTGAAAATACATATGAAAAACCGTTATTTACCGGAGTGCGTGCACTGGTAGTTGATGATGAGAATATGAATCTGATCGTGGCTTCAGGGCTGTTCCAGGAATACGGTATGATAACGGATACGGCTGAAAGCGGAAGAGAAGCCATTGCCAAATATAATGATAATGAATACGATGTTGTGTTCATGGATCACATGATGCCTGAAATGGACGGCGTTGTGGCCATGAAGAAACTTAAGGAAACGGGCAGGAAAAAAGGCAGGGAAGCTGTTGTTATAGCTCTTACAGCCAATGCGGTCAGCGGTGCCCGCGAGATGCTTCTGTCCGAGGGCTTTGACGGATTTATAGCCAAGCCTATAGACACAGGTGAATTTGAAAGGGTTATGCGCCGTGTGCTTCCGCCTGCTTTAGTAAGATTTAAAGGGGGTGGTCGTTCATGAAGCTGCTTAAGAAGCTGGTCGACTTTATAAAGACCCCCGAGGTTGATATACAGACAAGGATATTCGTACTGCTTACTGCAATAGGTATAACCGGGGTATTTATCGCGTTTCTCGGAGATATTTATCTTGATGAGAACCTGATCGAAATAGCAGTTCTTGGTTTGTCAATCGTAATGCTCCCGCTAATTACATTTATTTCTATAAGTACTAACCGGCTTAATGTGGGTGTCATAGTCATATGTATGGGTATAACTTTTGTCATACTTCCTGTGACTTTTTTCTTTGGCGGTGGACCATATGGCGGCGGGATAATATGGATGACATTCTGCTATCTGTATATCGGTCTTATACTGACGGGAGCATGGCGTATTATCATGCTTATAATAATGACGGTGATAATCATCATAGAATATCTTGTTGCCTATTACAGACCGGAGAGTTTTTATCATCACCCAACAAAGACATTTTTTCTTGACTCGGCAATATCCGTTATACTGTTGGGATTCATAACTTATATTGTGGTATGGTTTCAGAATCAGCTGTTCCTAAATGAAAATAAGAGAGCGAAGGAAGAGGCGGAAAAGGTCGAAGAATTAAACAGATCACAGAACAGGTTCTTTTCCAACATGAGCCATGAGATAAGGACGCCCATCAATACCATCCTTGGTCTTAATGAGATAACGCTTCGCAGGAATGATCTGCCGGAAGATATTATTGCCGATGCAAAGAGCGTGGAAGGTGCCGGAAGAATGCTGCTTACGATGGTCAATGATATCCTGGATATGAGCAGGCTTGAGTCGGGCAGTATGGATATCGTTCCGGTCAGTTATCGTATAAGCGAGATGCTTTCTGAAATAGTGGATATGATCTGGTCCGGTGCAGAGTCGAAGGGGTTAAGGTTCAAAATCGATGTGGATCCTGCGACTCCATGTGAACTGTTCGGAGATGAAGTACGTATCAAGCAGATCCTTATAAATCTTTTGACAAATGCGATCAAATATACCAAAGAAGGTATCGTGAAGCTTTATGTAGAAAGTGACCGGATTGGTGACAATGAAGTTATGTTAACCATGTCTGTTGTCGACACGGGAATGGGGATCAAAAAAGAAGCCCTGCCATACCTCTTTGACGCTTTTAAGAGGGTTGATGAAGAAAATATCAGGAATATAGAGGGTACAGGTCTTGGTCTTTCCATAGTAAAGCAACTTGTCAATCTGATGGATGGTGAAATAACGGTGGACAGTGTGTATATGCAGGGTTCCACTTTTATTGTCAAGCTTGCTCAGTCTATAGTAGATCCCAGAGGAATAGGCCGAATAAACATAGTCGGATCTTCCAATACGCGCAAGCGTGGGATGTATAAGCAAAGCTTTGAGGCACCTGATGCCAATATACTAATTGTTGACGATAATGAACTGAACATAAAAGTAGAGAGGAAGCTCCTTGAAGCTACGAGAGTCAATGTGGACCCGGCAACAAGCGGATCAGAGGCACTTAATATGACGCTCAGGAAACAGTATGATGTCATTTTGATGGATCATCTGATGCCTGAAATGGATGGTATTGAGTGTCTGTCGAGGATAAGGGAGCAGGCAGGGGGTCTTAACCGGGAAACGCCGGTTATTGTGCTGACAGCCAATGCGGGCTCTGAAAATCAGGAGCTTTACAGGGCGAGCGGATTTGATGGATATTTGTGCAAGCCCGTGGCCGGAGCACAGCTTGAAGCATCCCTTATCGATCATCTTCCGAAAGAAAAGGTGATAATCACCGGAGCTTTGCCTGTGCAGGAAGATGGAAATACTATCGAAACGGAAGTTTTTGCGCGCAAGAACCCGATCGCAGTGACTACAACAAGCCTGTGTGATATCCCCGCTATGGCAATAAAGTCTCTTAACATAGGTATAATACCTATTACCATACACACGGACAGGGGAACGTTCTGGGATGGTATTGAGACAACTGCGGATGAGATAGTAAAATATATGGAGGATAGCAGTAAATATGCCCGTTCAGAACCGCCTTCGACAGATGATTTTGAAAGGTTTTTTGCCAGGGGATTGACACAGGCGAGGCAGATATTGCATATTACGGTGTCGGCAGCTTCATCGGATGAGTATAACCGGGCTGTTCAGGCGGCCAGAGCATTTGGCAATGTTACGGTTATCGATTCGGGTAATGTATCAAGTGCGATGGGAATAATTGTTCTTGCCGCATCCCGTATGGTTCAGCAGAATTATACAATGGATAAGATCACATGGGAGCTTGAACATCTAAAGAGCAGACTGGAAGGGGCATTTGTTCTGGATTCCACAGAATATATGGTGAAATCCGGACGAATTTCCGATAGTGTTAATATGATCTTCAGATCATTTATGATTCGTCCAATGATAAAGATGCAGAGCGGAGAACTTAAGGTTTCAAGGGTCTGGATCGGAAGAAGGGAACGCGCACGCAGGAATTTTATCAAATACATGCTTCCGATGAAAAAACATGTGGATAATGATATAATGTTTGTTACATATGTTGGACTTAGCGAATATGAGCTTCATATGATAGAAAAAGAGATAAGGCAGCGGGCCGATTTCAGACGCATAATCTTCAAGCGGGCATCAGCTGCCATTTCGGTCAATTCGGGACCGGGAACTTTTGGCATTGCGTATATCAGGGAAGGTACACGATCATATAATGTAAGCGCCCTTATCCCCAAGGATAAGAGAGAAGATAAGGATATGTACCCTGAAGCTTATGATGAGCAGGTATTGGAATCAAAGCCGGAAAACAGGGATAAGTCAGATGTCTTATGGTATGAAGCACTTGACGGTATAGACGGGGAAGAAGGTATCAGAAACTGCGGGTCACAGGAAGCATACAGGCAGGTCCTTGAAATGTATTATGAATCAATAGATAAAAAGACGGATGAGCTGAATGAACTGTATGAAGCCCGCGAATGGTACGGATACAGGGTTAAGGTACATGCGCTTAAAAGTTCGTCAAGGATAATAGGAGCCGGTGACATTGCAGACAGGGCGCAGGGACTTGAAAATGCAAGCAATGCGGGAAACAGTGATTACATTTGTGAATACCATGAAGGATTTATCAGGAGTTATCTCAAGCTTAAGGAAGTGCTTGAACCAATATGTGAGAATAAAACTTCTTAATGATTATTATTCAGGAGGTATGTCGGATGGCACAGCAGATCGAAAATAAGATTATTATTACAGGAATGAGTGAGGGTATCGTGCTGAAGGGGGTAAAGCGTAAGCTGCTGGATGCAGGACTTGATGCCACATATTCCCGGCCGCTGGCTAATTTTCTTAAGGAATATGAAGAGACGGCAGCGGTCTTTGTAATCTATCTTTCTGATGATGTTTCGGCAATGAACGAGGCTATTGTTTATATCAATGATCTTGTCAAGGCACATGAAACAGATCTTGTGATCATAGGAGACCTTGGAGAACGTACAGAGGTATTGCAGTCGGTTCCTGATGTAAGAATAACGGAATGGGTAGAGAGACCGCTCGATATGGATGCTTTTGTCAAACTTATTAAGAAGCTTATCAAGATCAGAGAGTCAAGAGCTTCCGGTAAGAGCATACTTATAGTGGATGACGATCCTACATATGCAAGGATGGTGAGAGAATGGCTCAAGGATGATTATCAGGTGTTTGTTGTGACATCCGGTATGCAGGCGATAAGCTTTCTTATGAAGAGAAAGGTGGATCTTGTATTGCTTGATTATGAAATGCCGGTCACAACGGGGACGCAGGTATTAAGGATGTTAAGGAGCGAGCCTGAGACTAAGGATATTCATATTGTATTTCTTACGGGTGTCGGTGATGAAAGCAGTGTCAAGGAAGTTATAGCATTGAAACCCGAAGGTTATATCCTTAAATCAACGACAAAAAGCGATCTTATGAAATGGATCAAGGTGTTCTTTGCTAACAAAGCTTAAGAGACGGTAATGGAGATATTGGCCTAATGAATGAAGCTGGCTCAATAGTATATACAAATGATAACTGTATAGGCTGTAACAAGTGTATAAAGGTATGCAGTGCGATAGGTGCATGTATCTCCCAGGAAGAGGGGGACAGGGCGCGTATTGTTGTAGACGGAAGTAAGTGTGTTGCCTGCGGAAGCTGTATAGATGTTTGCGAGCATAACGCACGCGAATTTGAAGACGATACTAAGCGCTTCTTCAACGATCTTGAAAAGGGTGAGAAAATATCACTTTTGCTGGCTCCTGCATTTATGGCTGATTATCCCGACAGCTGCGAAAGGGTGTTGGGAGGCCTTAAGGAACTTGGAGTCAGGCGTATCATCAGTGTTTCTTTCGGCGCAGATATCACAACATGGGGCTATATCAATTACATTCGGGATTATGATTTTTACGGGGGGATTTCACAGCCGTGTCCGGCGGTGGTGGCTTATATTGAGAGATATCTTCCGGGACTTATTCCGAAACTCTTTCCTGTGCAGAGTCCGCTTATGTGTGCTGCCATTTATGCCCGTAAAGAAATGGGGATCACGGATAAACTGGCATTTATAAGTCCCTGCATCGCCAAAAAGATGGAGATAGACGATCCGCGTAATGAGGGTCTGGTACAGTATAATGTTACATTTGATCATCTCATGAAGTATGTATCCGAGCACGATATTAAAGGAGATCCTGTGCGCAGTGAGATTGAGTATGGGCTTGGAGCATATTATCCTACTCCGGGAGGACTTACCGAGTCAGTGAGGTGGTTTCTCGGCGATTCTGTGTTTATACGTCAGATTGAGGGAGAGAAACGTCTGTATGAGTGGATGCACATGAATGCAGACAGGATACAAAAAACAGAGACCCCGTTTTTGTTCATAGATGCGCTTAATTGTGAGAAGGGCTGTATCTGCGGGACTGCAGTTGATCCTGTAAAGTCAAAAACAGATGATGCTTTGTATGAACTCCTTAAGATACTAAAGAGCAGAAAGAAGGATGTAAAAGGAGATGCATGGTCGTCTCCCGATACGCCGAAGGAGAGACTTGATAATTTCAACAGGCAGTTTGCTGCTCTTGATCTTGAAGACTATTTACGTGGATATACCGACCGTTCAGCGCAATGTGGTTATATAACTCCGGATGATGACAAGCTGGAGGAGATATTTGTCAGTATGAACAAGCTGACAGAAGAGTCACGCAAAATCAACTGTACCTGCTGTGGCTATAACAGCTGCAGGCAGATGGCTTACGCAATATATAACGGCTTTAATCACAGGGACAATTGCATTTATTACGAGAAAACAATGGTTCATGAGCTTGAAGCAGAGAAGGAACTTGCCGAGGATGCAACAAAGGCAAAGAGCGCTTTTCTGGCTAATATGTCACATGAGATACGTACACCCATTAATGCTGTACTTGGCATGGATGAGCTGATACTCAGGGAGTCGCGTGAAGATAATATCAAACAGTATGCTACGAATATCCAACGTTCCGGGAATATGCTCCTCTCGCTTGTTAATGACGTCCTTGATTTTTCCAAAATAGAAGCAGGTAAGATGGAGATAATACCGGTGGAATACGATCTGGCGGTGCTTATCTCAGATATATCTGATATGATACGTCCGCGTCTTGAGGATAAAGGGCTTTCTTATGTGGTGTGCGTTGATGAATGGCTGCCGAGATATCTTTACGGCGATCATATCAGGCTAAAGCAGTGTATAATGAACCTGCTTACGAATGCGCTTAAATATACTGAGCGCGGGGAAGTGCGCTTCTTCGTTGAAATGGCCGGAGGGGATTATGACAGAGCAATGATAAAAGTGACCGTTCAGGATACGGGAATAGGCATCCGGCAGGAGGATATCAACAGACTTTTCAATGCATTTGAACGTATCGACGTTAAGAGGAACCGTTCCATAGAAGGTACAGGACTTGGAATGAATATTGTAAAAAGCCTGCTCCAACTGATGGACAGCAGACTGGAGGTCACGAGCGTATATGGAAGCGGCTCGACATTCTCCTTTACCGTTGGACAGATTGTGTTAAGGGAGGACCTTATAGGTAATTATGAAGCAGTTGCAAGGACAGTATCGTCAAGATCCAACAATTATCGCAGGAGCTTCATTGCCCCGGATGCTGATATACTGATAGTTGACGATGCGAGCATGAACCTTGTGGTAGCCAGGGGTCTGCTGAAAGCAACACAAGTTAATATAGATACTGCCGAAAGTGGAGCAGAGGCGCTTGAGCTTATGCGTCTTAATGAATATGACCTGCTTATGTTTGATCACATGATGCCCGGGATGGATGGTATCGAACTTCTTCATATATTAAAGCGGCAGAATGATAATCCGAATAGAGACAAGCCATGTATCATACTCACTGCAAATGCGGTTTACGGTGCAAAGGAGGAATATTTAAGGGAAGGTTTCAATGATTATATGAGCAAGCCTGTTGAAGGTGCAGCGCTTGAAGAGATGCTCAAAAAATACCTTCCGGCAGAAAAAGTTATTCCTGTATCAGATATAGAACATGTGCCCAAATATGATCCTCAAATGGCAGCAGAGACCCTGTCTGCGTCAATACCGGATGAATACCTGGACATTTACGGTATAGATGTATTGGGTGGGATCAGGAATTGCGGTTCCTTTGAAGATTATAAGCCCATACTTAAGATTTTTTATGATTCGATAGACTTGAAGGCAGAGGAACTTGAGAAGCTTTATACTTCGGAGAACTGGGTCGACTATACCATAAAGGTGCATGCTTTGAAGAGTTCTGCGCGTATAATAGGTGCGGCTGATTTCGGAGATTTGGCTTACAGTCTTGAAAAAGCGGGAAATGAGAGGAATATAGATTTTATCCGCACCAATCATGAAGGATTGATGAAGGAATACAGACGATTTAAGGAAGAGCTTTTTGATTTATTTACGAAGGAAGCTGAGACAGGTTCACAACGGTGCAATGCACCTCTTGCAGACGATTATCTTTTAAACGGTGTATATGAAGCCGCAAAAGAGGCAGCAGAGGCTATGGATGTGGAAGCTGTGGAGGCGGCAGTTAATGAGCTTAAGGGATATCGTATGCCTGATAAGGACAACGAAAAGATTAATAAGATCATAGAGTGCTGTAATAATTTTGATTATGAGGGAATAATTGATATGTTGAGTTTATAAAAATTTAATAAATTGGATTTTAAAGGCGGGAACCACTATATGTAGTCCCGCCTTTTATGATGCATACAAAATATTGATGTTATGTCACCTCCTCTGAAATATGTTTAATAGGAAGAGTATATAGGAAGTCCCTCAAATGCGCAGAAGTACTGGATATTTTGCATTATTTCTGATACAATATCATTCATAAAAATAGGTTTCTATGCGTGTCATTAGATTTTATGTATACTATCTTATGTATACCGGGTACGTTATTAACAGATCATTATAAAAGGGGAGATAATAATGAAGAATAAAAGGGGTTTATTTGTAAAGGCAGCAATTCTGATCATGTCTTTTGTTTTTACGCTTACGCTTACGAATCGTGAGTATGTTTTTGCCGCAGAGAAGTCCCGGGATAATGGGGACGGTTATTATTCCGGCAAAACGGTCATCATTATGTCCGCTGACGATAAAAAGAATGAGAATATAGAATATAAGATAAAGAAGCTTTCCGATAAGTTCAGGGAATGGGGAGCTGAAGTCCTGACGATCGATGTTGATGTGAACAGCGAAGGTGATGCCACAGTCGATGTTACAGGTGATTTTGCTTCTTTGTTATCTTTGGGAAACGGTGTAAGTGATGCAGAGTCACTTGTTGGATTGATCATTGAGAAGGGATTTTCAAATGTTAAGATCATCATTGTGGATGAGGATACAGTGGTCGACGACCTTATAGAAGAATACAGTGTTGATGATAGAACTGCTGATGTGGCTGAAGATGAAAAAGAGGCCGAAAAAGATACCGGAGCGGAAATAAAAGACGGTGAAGATAAGAATAAAGATGAAAGTAATGAAGAAAAAAAAGAAG
>JAFXVI010000030.1 GCA_017524595.1 Lachnospiraceae bacterium
CTTCACACCTTCATCATAAGCTCTGCCCTGATCCGCTCTGTTGTACCTGTACCACTTATCGTAGTAGCCTACTATTCTCTCGTTGTATCCGTTCTTGATATCATGCTCTGCTGTCTTGCGGTATTCATCGTTAAGCTGTTCTGCCGTCATCATCTCGCCAGCATACAGGTACATGGGCTTACGATCTATGAAGAACTTAACCGCTGTATCGATGTAAGGGTTGCCCTGGGCCATAACCTTTGCTACTGTTTCATTTAGCACCTGCTTTGTCATATCTGTATCTCCTTCCGTATCAGTCTAAAATTTTATACTGTACCTGTATTGTAGTCTATTCGATTAGACTTGTCAATACTTTTAGTATAATTTTTTAGACTAAATTTTTTCTCGCGCGCACGCGCGTATATAACCCCTATGGATAGGGCGTACAGGGCGGTATAATATTCCCTATCCTCCCTAAATCCATATACTCTATAGGAAAAAACTGTTTATTGTTTACAAATAGGGCGTAAGTATAGGAAAATAGCCGTTACAATTCAAAAAATAATTGTTGCAAACTGTTTATAGTTGTTTACAAATTTGTAAACAGTTTTTGAATTGTAACATAACTGTTTACATGAACTGTAACACCGCAAAAAGTCAGTATTTATGCGTGTTTTAGGGCGATTTGTTAACAAGTGATATTTTGGACTGTTGCATGAATTGTTGACAATAAAAAAGCGGCCCTCCGGTGGCGAAACCGAAGGGCCAGCCCTAATAAAAGGAGGCAGATACGCGAAACTACGCCAAAAATCTTTTCTGACAGTATCCCTGATCCAATCTGACGTACTCATAGCCGTCACCGCCCATAACCACATCAGAATACTTAATCAGCGATCCTTTATGCAATATACCGAGTATTCCTGATTCCATTGAAGGATACTCACGTATATTCAGATTAGTTGTAACCATAGCGGATTTTACCTCATTTACAGGTTCTACCGCTTCGATATCCTCTACATTCTTTTTCTTCATATCATCTCTCCCTTATGCCGCCTTCGGTAAACTGTTCCACGTCTTAGGACCTATAACACCGTCGGCCGTAAGCCCATGCGCGGCCTGGTAGTCAATTACTGCAAGGCGAGTATTTTTTCCGAATATCCCATCCTCTATGCCGCAATGATAACCGGACAGGTTAAGGAACTTCTGCCACGCAAGAACGTGTTCCCCTGTACTTCCGATCTTAAGAGTCGGATAGTAGTCTGTGATCTTAAGGATCTTCTGTTTCTGTGATGTTCTCCCGAGTGCTTCTGCATCCCACTCATACAACTTGTACTGGTTAATGCACTGCAAGAGTGTAGTCGAATAGACGGGTGAAGTCGCATAGCCGTCAGCCTGAACATTATTGCAGGCCTTAACGTAGTCTGTTTCCCCTCTAAGGTTCTTATACCTTGCAAGGCGGTTAAACAGTCCGGAATGATCCGCGATAGATTCAGCCCAGGAAGGATACTTCCTAAAGTCTGCATAGACCTTTTTAGCAACTCCGTTATAGTATTCTGTGGTAAGATAGCGTCCTGACTGTCCGTTGTACTTACCCTTGATCCCGAATAGATTCGAGCATTCTACCGTCAATTTCGAGTTACCGTACCGGCTCTCGATCTTTGCCTGTGCAGCCGTTAAGGATGCCAGTATCCCGGTCTGCTGCATATCTTGGATCACGTATGGCTTAAGCTCTTCAAAAAATCCTTTGATTGTATAACTCATAGGCAGCCTCCTATCTGTACCTTACGGCAAAATCCTCTGCTACTGCGGCCCTGTACTGCTTATAATATTCTACCCATGCCTGCGCTTTTATAACATCCTGTTCTGCTGCCGGAATAAGTGTAGCAAAGTAAGGATTGTACTGCGATAACCACTGATAATTAGTGACAATCTCTTTCTTTATCCTGACAGTCTCATTAAGGTTATATATCACGCGATCCAAATAAAGCAGATAGTTATTTGCTCTGTCCTTCTCATAGGCCGCAAGCTGCGCTTCAACCACAGCAACATGAGCGTCCCGTGTAGCCGGTATCACCTGCGTCGCCTTGAACCATTCAAGCTGTGCTTCCACTACCGCATGATGGGCGGTAAGCTCTGCTATCAGGGTATCGGCCTTAATGACACTGTTGGGATCTGTAACCTCCTGTGCCATTACCGGAAAAGCAAACAGTACCATGATAAATGCTGCAATAACAAATACCTTTAAAAGTCTCTTCATAATGATGTCCCTCCTATTTCTCTAAAAACTGCTGTATCAACTGCTTAACCTTATCGAAGCCCACCATAGCGGTAAGCCAGGACAGGAAAGCAAATGCAATGGTTATCACTACAAGCTGGATGCTTATAGGGATGCTCATATAGAGCGCATATCCGGCTATAGCAAATATGGATAGCAGGATTGCCACGATAGCTGCAAGAAGGTTAGGCTTGTATGCCTTGCCCTGCTCATCAAGCAGCTTCTTAATACCTTCCACGGTCAGTGAAGTAAGCGCGGATGCTACTGCAAGCGCTGTGATTAAAAAGCCTGTTTTCATTCCTCCTCTACCTCCATTTCTTCTTGAATTTCATCGTAGGATTTTTCCCCTAAAGGCGTGTGAAATTTAGAGCTGTTATGCTCTGCGAAGTTTTCCACGGTTCTGTTGATTGTAAAAGCGATAAAAGGATAGACAATAACCTTTGTAATGGTCTGTGACAGCTCCTCTAAGACTATCTCACGGCCTATATACGCAAGATAATAGGACATTGCAAGCATAGCCATAGCATAGACCTCTACAACGATTAAAAGGATCTTGTAAAATAAAGCTCTTACCTTGTTATGCCTCTTCTCTTTTGTGCGTTTAAGCCATCTTACAAACCGTGTGATCGGATGCTTCATACTTCCCCCTTAATGGAATATACCGGACAGGACAGCAGTAATAGCAGCTCCTACAAGGCCGGTTATCACGCAAGCAACGATAGTCTCCCATCTCTTTTCAGGTTTTGCCTCTATGGTTTCAAGACGTGTACCCTGTTTTTGAAGCTCCTTGCTCATATTCTCTACATTTACGGCTAATACCTTAATCTGGGATACCAGTTCACTAAGCTGATTCAATCCGTTTTCGAGATTGCTGATCCTGTGATTCTGTCGTGAATTTTCTTCGTCGATCCGGCGGGCAAATTCATCGTGAACCGCCTTTGTTACATATTCGTCCATCGATATATCTCCTTATGTGTAATTTAAAACAACAGTTATATAGTTATATGTCATCGGGCAGGTTTTCTTAAGTATCTGCGGATACCTGATATATGCATCATAAGCACACGCGAAGTATTCCCGTTTATCATATAAGCCCTGATATAGCAGAATGCACTTAGACCGTTCTGCTATCCATATCTGTTCAAACATGGGCTGATTGCACCACCAGTATATGTGCTGCTGATAATTGCTTAAGCAATGCCCGACTTCATGCGTAAGGGATGATTCATAACCCTTCTTGATCCTTATGTCAATACCGGATGCAAGCATGGTTCCCGGAATAGGCTTCATGGTTGTGTAGGCATACGTCTCATAAAGATCAGGACTCTCCCAGTCCAGCTTATCAACTACCTGTATATTGGTATTCTTCCGCACTAAGTCCATCTGTACGTTGGCAGGCTGATACGACCAGTTATAGAGAAGATCATAGTTGATATCAGCTTTTGTCGGAATGCAAAAAGACAGCGTAAGAAACGCTGTCAATAATAGCATTATGCACTTTTTCACTGTGGCACCTCCCCTCTTAATACTTCTCGCCGGTGATCTCCTCGTATTCATCCGCTGTGATTAAGGGAGCTGTTTTAGGATTAGTTACCATGAGGCGTACCTTATCCTTATCCCATACTCCTGTATCATAGTACATCTTAACCTTGTCATAATTCTTACTGTGCTGCATGATCCTTCCTCCCTTCTTATAACGGTACATCCGTCATAGCTGCAATAAAGTCAATGTTGGCCTGCATCTCTAAGAGCATCTGCGCCTCTGCGGATCTCTCGTTGATAACGAACCAGTATTCCTTACCGACCTTGCTAAGCTGATCCAAGTCACAGTTATGCAATACCTGTGTATTCTCACCGTCACTTATCGTGACTGTCTGCAACTTACCCTCAAAATCTGACTCCTTAAGAGAAGTTTTTGAGATGTAGTTGTTGCCGTTAAGTGTCAGGTTCTTAAGCTGTGTACCGTCAGCAAGTGTCATCGTGTACTTTAATTCTTCCATCTTACATCCTCCTTAAATAATTGATTGTAAAGTGCTTTCATATTCTTAATTTGAGCCTTTGACATAATCCGCGTATATCTTCCCATCCAGGATTTATATTCCTGCATGATGCTGTCATATGTCATGATGCCCTTATCAAGCATTCTTTTATACGCCTTTAGCTTCCGGCGTTGTCTCGTTACGGATTTAGGATTGATACGCTTTACGACCTTCCCTGTGTCCGTAACAAAATACTTAACCTGTAGATAGATGAAGGTATCCGACAGTTTACAGATCCTCGTTTTCTTTTCATTGATGAATAAGCCCAGCTCCGCGGCTTCCTTATACACGCCGTGTAGCGTCTCCTCAATGTACTCTTTATCCCTATGGATCATGTACATATCATCCATATACCTACCATATCGCTTAAAGCCTCTGACGATAGTAACATAATTATCAATCCGGGAAGGAAAGTATATGCCGATATTCTGTGAAGTCTGATCGCCTATGTTGACTGACTTATACATGAGCTTCTCACCAGTTTTCATTTTGTCCGTGGCAGTGTTGTAATACCGGATAGAATCAAACTTATCTTCAAGGCAGGTCGCATACTCCTCATCCGTCATATATGATACGTCGATAGCGAAGGTATCAACGATACTGGATAACAACCATGCGGCTTGATCGTCAAGCATCGGACAGATAGTATCTTTGATTTTGTCATGATGGATATTATCGTAGAATTTTGAGAAGTCCACGAAACAAACATATCCTTCATTCGTCCTATGCTCTAACCAATAATTATGAAGATCACGTTCAAATAAGGCGCGTGAGAAGTCAATACCTTTGCCCTCCTGACTTGCGCCATTATTGTAGATCATGTACGGGTGCAGGGTAGGAGCCAGCACTTTATCACATAAAGCGTGCCTTACTACTCTGTCTCTCATCCTGTTACCGTGTATGTGTCTTATCTTGCCTCTTTCATGCTGGGTAAATTCTGTACCTGGCAAGGTTTGATATGTTCTGTCGCTTAGCTCGTTATGGAGTGCGACTAATTCAGATAAAAAGTCAGTTTCAAATCTCTGAGGCTCTTCCTTCCACGCACTGCTTTTCATTGATGCCCTGAATGCATCATACAGCACGTTCATATCGGTCACTGTTTCCATGTTGCCTATATTCCCATAAAGGGTTAAGACCCGGATAGGGTATAATCGTAATCATACAGCCATAGGTCAGGTAGTTATAGGCCACTACCCCGCTATTGCGCTATCATTAAGCCGTTAAGCAAGGACAGCTTTTCCTTTCGCGTAGGGTATCATGCCTATCTGTTCAGGTCTTATCCCGATACCTCCGAAATCCGGACGCACGCCATTACTGTTCGACGCGCCGTTGTTGTTCGCATTACCGTTGTTGTTGACATTAGCAAAGTTAGTCGTATTGCATACATCACGCAACCACCAGTTCGTGCGGCGTTCAAAAGTTGCCCCGTATTTTATATATGACTGAAACGGTCCTATCAAGGATCGCGGTCATATCCTGTGTGACACTATCAGCTTTACTCTTACGATTAGGTTTTAAGAATCTGTTATCCGCTTGCCTTACACCCTTATACAATGCTATTTGTTTATCGAGTGCTTCCGTAAACCGGATGCATTTATTATAATCAACAGGCAGCGATCTTACGATTGCCTGTAATTCCTGCTTAAGCACATAGCAGTAAGATATCGCTGCGTTGATGTGCTTCCTGCGCTCTATAAATTCAAAGAGCTTCGCACAGGTTTCTGATGGATAGATCGAATTGCCAAAAGTAAACTCTGCTTCTATGTCCTGTAATATCTTAAGAACCGCATCACACTCTTTGTCTATGTACCACTTATAAAAAGCATCTGACTTTTTCTTCCACCTCGCGACTACTTCATCTACACTGTCACAGTTAGAGTGGGTTGCCCGGTATCTCTCTATCATCTTTTCATATTTTTCCTGTGAGAATCCGAAATCGAGTAGCATAAATTCTGTTACCGCATCCCTTAACTTATAAAATTGATGTTCGGCCTCAAAGCGGGAAGGCTTGCGCCTGCTTAATGGTACGCTTGACACTTAGCTTATCTCCTTATCCAGTACGTACCCCGCCCACAAGGGGCGGGGATTAAAGATTATTTGATCGCGAAAGCCGGACGCACGCCACTACTGCCCGACGCGCCGTGGTTGCTCGCATAACCGCTGCTGGTGACATAAGCAAAGTAAGCCGTATTGCATACATCACGCAACCACCAGTTCGTGCGGTCAGTACCCGCCGGATTAAGGGCGATTGTGTAGCTCTGATCCAACCTAAACAATGCAAGCTGTACCTTGTCGATGGTATAGTTTCCACCCGGCCAGGATGTACCGTTTACGCAGTTGTGGAATATGTTTGATCCATAGACCATGATCTCATTCATAAGGTCGATCTGTGAATCATACCAAGCGCCGCCTGTCTCCCAACCGCCCACATTGGTAGCATCCGCAAACCACTCTCTATGCGTAAGGATGTTATTCTCACCAAACGCGGTCTTAACAATGTTACGGGCATCTGCTATCTGTGACTGATACATCTTAGAGTTGATGTAAGCACCGGTCGTAACGTCCTTGTTGTCAACCTTATCATTCATGATCTTATAATTCAGGACGTTATCAGGCACTACTACAACATGATGAGTGGTACACTGTGTATCACCGCTTCTGTACCAGTAATCAAAGTGGGCGATACGCCACTTAATACCATTGATCTCCCAGTAATCGCCTATGAACATATCATCAAAGGTTCCGGCAGCGATAGCGTTCTTTTGCGCCGTAGTAAGGGATGATCCGAGGTTCTTACCGCGGAATATGCTGTTATGGAATCCAGCATTATTCTGAATGTCAACATAGCCCTTAAGCACGTTGTACATACCGCCGCTGGTTAAGAGCTTGTTGCTGTTCTCTGTAGGTGTGGTATCGGGTGTTTCCCATGCCCCGCCTGATCCGAGATACTTGTTAAGCGCTGTCGGTTTAGGTACGATACCTGCTGCGCCTTCTCCCTGTGCTGTAGCTCCTGTGAATACCACATATGCGGATGCATTCAGCTTATCAGGATCGTGCGGTACGATTGAAAGCGTCTGATTGTTGGTGAGCTTAATGCTTATCGTGCCTGTGTTATTGTTCGTACTGAACTCTTTTACGCAAGGCAGTAAAGCTATAAGCTGCTGAAACGTTATGCGATAGTTGTTATCGCCGTCATCCACAACAAACAGATCGCTGTTGCTAAGATTGAGCTTTTCCGGTAGCTCTGAAATAGTTTTAATGGCCATTTCGTTTCTCCTTCCTCATTGTGTTAATTGTTATATATTTAATGCCAAGCTAATAGCCTGGCAGGTGATTTGAATACAAGATCGTTTCCTTCATGATCCTGCATGGTATCCGTCTTTGCTGCTGACGTTCCCCACTGATCCACCGAGCCGATAGCTTCAAGGATCGATGCTATCTGATCGTTGACCTTTTCAAGTCCTAAATCTTCCGGTGTAAGGTTATGTGGATTGCCCTGTGTCTGTGAATGCTCATATGCTATCTGCCCTAAGTCACCGTAGTATGCATCGTTATGAGAAGTCCCGAGCTTATGAAGCTGATTTATGAGCTGGCATATACGCTTGATAACCTTGCTCTTGCCGTTGTAATAGATCTTTTCAAGGGATACCGTAAAATCCTCTTCCCGGATGATACTTGCCGCTTCCAGGATCGCTATGCCGACTGTGGTATAGTCCATTGACGACATTACAAGCCGCTGTGATACATGGGAGTCATCGGGATAGTCGCCTACCATGAAATAGCGGAATTGTGTAATGTACCATGTATAGCCCGCATACTCAAAGCTGCCCTGTGCCTTAGTGCTTCCCTGATCGTAAGATGCTCTCTGCTCATTCGTGGATATAACAACGGGGCCTGTATATCCGTTCGGCAGGTAAACCGTTGCGAATATCAGTGCCCCGTTTCTTACTGTATGATAGCTCCGGCCGTTTATCGTTGCGATAAGACCGGATATATCTTTGAAAAATTGTTTATCTACAAGCCAACCCTCACCGGAATCGGCATACGTTAGATTAGCCATATAAGCACCTCCTTACTCATCTACATCTGTAAGGGTGTATATGATCCTCATAGTCTGTGCCGCCGTCTTAGTGATAGGAGTGCTTAAGTTATTTATGGTGCCTA
>JAFXVI010000031.1 GCA_017524595.1 Lachnospiraceae bacterium
AAGAAAAATAATTTTTAATATTTGAATTATCAATAATTTTGTTACCTGTGTCTAATATAGTATTTTTAGCATAGGCTAATTTATTTCCTATTTCAAAATTATTAATTGTATCCATAGTACCTTCATTTCATTTCCCTTCTGTCAAATACATATTTTATCTCTTATCTTGTTAAACATACCTTCTTTAATCCCATTTATCTTCATAATATCTTCAATAGAATCAAACCGTCCGCAGTCATTCCGGTATTCAATGATAAGCGCTGCCTTGGCTTCGCCTATTCCCGGCAAAGTCATGAGTTGTGAAATGTCAGCTGTGTTTATATTCACCTTTGTGCTTCCGCTTCCTGCCGCTGTGGCATCATCATACAGACCCTGATCACTGTATAAAGCCTTATTTCCCATCTGCTCTGTCTCTTCACACGATGGTACATATATTTTCTGTCCGTCCGTCAGGAGCATTGCCTGATTGCTATAGTCTTTATCAGCCAGTTCATTCATACCACCCGCAGCTTCAATGGCATCTACAACCCTCGGCTGTCCCTTCAGCTCATATACACCGGAGTGATTCACCGCTCCGCAGACATACACTGTTATCACAAGCGGTTCCTGCGCCTCTTCTTTATTTATCCGGTTTCCGTTTTCCGATCCGTAAGTCGCTGTTCCATCCGGCAATTCATCATAAATTCTCATCTCAGGATCGTTTAAGACGCCTTCCTGATCAAGCTCGATAACCGCATCCTCTTTAGCACAGCCTGTCAGGAATGTTAAGACAATAGAAAGGATAAAAACTGCTAAAATGTTCAATTGTGATTTTTTCAAATAAGCCTCCCTGTGCAGGCTCTTATGCAATGAACATTTTAGCATAGTTCTTTTACATATAAAAGAGAAAAATTAATTACTCTGAATAATAATGTATCTTATTTCCGGACACGATAAACACATAATCCTCTATTCTTACCGAATCCATGGAATGAAGCACCGTAGAACCGGTTATCATAAAGCCGTTCACATATACGCCGTTTGTACTGTTAAGATCCTGGATATACAACTGTGAATCCTTGACCACAAATCTCGCATGCTTCTTGGAAACACGGTTGTTTGAAAGGATAATGTCTCCTTTCTCACGTCCGATAGCAACATCCATCCCCTCAACTATATCCAATGTATGCTCTCTCATTTCATGACCGGAGGGCCCCAGCACAAACATAAGGACAGCATTACGGTGTGTACTCTCAAAGTCAGGATGATCTATCTTCAGTATGTCTCCTATGACGAGTTTCTTGGCGTCAGTACGACCCGAACGCTGGGCGCCGTATAAGACACCGTTTATAAAAGTACCGTTAGTGCTTATCATATCTATGTATTCAAAGCCCGAATCCGTTTTTATAAATCGGCCGTGAGTTCTCGATGCTATAGGCGAATCAACCTTAATATCCCTGCCCGAAGTACTGAACATCCTTCCCACAGTTACAGTTTCGTCTATAAGGTAATTATCAAAACCATGAAAAGGAGTAAATATCAGAAGTCTGAACTCTGTCAGTATCTCATACCCCATGAGCAGTGTGGGCTCAAATAATACAACCTCATCATCATACATCCTCGAAGCAGCCTTAATGGATGGACGTGCCGACGGATCCTTTACTATAAGCCTGTCCACATAATCCCTGACCTTGTTCTCATCCCGCCCGTAAACATACTTTATAAGCTTTCCAAGCGAATAAATATCAGCGCTTCTGCCATCAACCCTATCACCCTCCTGACAGTTTCGTATCTCCGGAGCAATGAATTTCTGCAGGTTTATCGAATTAAAATAATCATCTATTCTCCCTCTGTCGGGATATTCGCTTCTAAGAGAATGAGGCTTCAGGCTCTCAAACATGACTATATAAGGCAGCAACCCTCTGCTGTCTTCACACACGTAAATACATTCAGGATTAAGATAACGGTGAGATATCGGCGGCTTACTCTCATGCATTATCCTTATCATCCTCATTAATCCGCGCACAAGTTCCTCACGTCTGTTCTTCTTATCAAGTCTGTCAATAAAGCTCTGTGTTAATGCCTGTGGACGTCCGCTAAATTCATAGACCGCTCTCCTGTAGTCGTGAGTACCAACTTCCAATACCTTATGTTCACCGTATCCGGGCAGACTCCCCATACGTCGCCAGACTATATCCAGCCTGTCAAGCTCCTGAAGACGGAGTTTATATATTTCGGGATTCAGGATATCCAGATACTCGATATCCTTGCGTTTCAGCATATAATAAATCTCTCCGTCCTCTGACACATACATTTTGCTGTTATTACCCCGAATAAAATTGAGCTCTTCATAATACTCGTAGGGAATGGGAAAATAAGTGGCAATGGGCGTAAGCTCAATATCATATGGCTCCTGTACATAATTGATAAGGCACAGCAGCCCGTGAAACAGCCTGATCAGATTTACGCAGTCATCCCTTGTTCCGCTGCCCTTATCCGTCAGAGGCACGGAACACCTTGCATACAGGTCATAAGCTATAGATTTGAAAGTATCATTAGGCCTGCTGTCATCCAGACTATACGGATAGCACATTTTATACTCTTCCATAAATTCGCTGATCTGTTGTCTGGTATATGATTCGTGATCTTTCTTTTCAAAATCAACCACATGCCGTATATAGAAATTCTTTTTGGATATCCGCCGCCTCTCTTTACGCGAAGATTTATGCCCTCTTGTTCTCTTAAGATCTATAAATATTGCTCTTAATGCTTCATCTGCGGTCACACCGTTCTTCTCAGCCCTGCTCCACTTCTCCAGTTCTATGCCAAGCATATCAATGCTTCTTCTGATTCCCTTAAGGCATGCGTCATAATCCGTCATCATGCATCTTTCAGCATTCAGACAACCCAAATACAGCTGCTCGTTATGAGTAGCTTCCATGACAAAATCAAAATTACCTTTCGGTATAGTTATAGTGGGTGTAAGACTGATCTGATTAATCTCCATTGATCAATACCTGCAACAAAATATCGGGTAGAAAGGGATATAGAATAATCCCCTTCCTGCCCGATATATTATAAGATGTACAGGAAAATAAGTAAATGAAAATTTATGTTAATATCCAAATATCGAGAACGGATCTATGTAGAATGTTTCTTCATTACCATTGTTAATCTCCGGAATATCATTGGTTTCGTTTCCGTCATCCTGATCATCAAGATCCGATTCAGATCTCTTGCCCAGGGTAACATCAAGCGTCACGTCCTTATATTCCGAACCATCAGGCCTTTTAACAAGAACCTTTATGGTCTCACCAGCTTTGTAATAATTAAGTTGTTCCTTTATATCGTTCACAGATGATACCGTTACTCCGTCGAACTTTCTGATCACATCGCCCTCTTTTATTCCTGCTTTTTCGGCCGGGCCATCTTTCTCCACTGATTTAATATACACCCCGACAGGTATGTTGTATGCTTTCGATACCTGATCCGACACAGCCACACCTGATATACCTATATAACTCGCATCCTTTTCATCAACCGGTTCTCTGGTCTGGCGGTTCATGAGTTCCTCTATGATGGGCGTTACTGTTGATATCGGTATCGCATATCCCATACCTTCTATCTTTGCAGATGCCAGCTTGGCCGAATTGATACCTATCACTTCGCCTCTCATATTTAGAAGCGCTCCTCCGCTGTTACCGGGATTTATGGCCGCATCAGTCTGTATAAGACCATTGGCTATGTCATCTATATCGCGTTCAAGGGCACTTACAATTCCTGTGGTTACGGATTGACCATATCCAAGTGCATTTCCTATGGCTACTACCTGTTCTCCGATCTTAAGTTCATTTGAATCACCCATAGTCGCAATTGCTATACTGTCCATAGTGCTGTTCTTAATATCAGACAGCTTCACGGAAATCACTGCAAGATCATTATCCGGATCCGTTCCCTTTATGGTCGCTTCATATACTTCATCATCTATAAATGCAACCGAAAGAGTCTCAGCACCTTCCACTACATGATTATTGGTCACAAGAAGTAGTTCCTCATCATTCTGACCTATTATGATACCCGATCCTGCACTCACACTCTCATATGCTTGTATGCCGCCTCCGAAAAACGATCTTACTTCCTGAACACTTTTATTCGTTATTGAGACTATTGACGGCATAACATTTTCGGCCACATCAGATACATCAAGTCTTCCTTCAGATTCATACGATGCAGGAACAACACTCTGGGTTGTCTTAACCTTTTCCTTATTTTTTTTACTCTCTTCGTTCTTCTCATCGGCTTTACTGTTTGTATCCTCATCAGCCTTCTTAAGTTCAGCCTTATCTGTATTCCCTGCATTCACTTTTCCTTCAGTCTTTTTGCTCCCAACTCCCAGTTTGTCTCTGACTATATCACCTGCAAGACTTACCCCTTGGAAAGTTCCTCCTGCTATAAGACCGAATACCAGTGCATATACTATGCACATTCCCCACTTGTTTTTCTTTTCCTTCTTCGCAGACTTAACTGTGCGCTCGCGCGTTTCCATCCTATCCCTCTCATCCGGGCGGGATATACTTTCATTATCATAATATTCGTACATGATTCTACCTCCCTTTTCTTCACTTATATTCAAGCATTACCTTATTTTGCTTTGTTCATGCTTACATGATATCTCTTAATTGTGTTCATTCTACATTCTTATAGTGAGAAAAAAGTGAAGAAAAAGTGTTTATTCTGTGAACCCGTAAAACTTCAGGGCGTACCAATCTTTATTGATTCCTGCGTCAATACATGCTGTTCCAGCTCATCTATCTGTTCACCTATGGTATCATTAAGTTCCTTTAACGTCTCATCCGGATCGGCACCGTTCCATACTTTTGTAAATGCAATCTCAAGCTGAACCCAATAATTCCCGGCCTCTATCATCTTGGGCATAGGGACTGATTTTTCATACTCCTGCATAACATTTGATATCTCGTCATCCTCATAGACCACATTCTTAAGACATGAAATACGCCCTGCCTTCTTATATATATCTGAAGCTTTTGTATACGACAGATATTCGGCAAAATCATTTGCATTATCTTTGTTGAACGAATATCCGTTGATCACCACCGTTGATGTTTCCGACATTCCTCTGGCCTTCAGAGTAGAACTAATGTCAGGTAGTATGGCAACACCATAGTCATATTCGAATTCACCGTTTTCCTCTGCTTCCTTTATTTTGGCAATGGCATCGGTAGTCGCCACTGTGAAAACAGTCTTACCTTCAATGAATTCCCTGAGAATACTGTCATAAGTAACTTCTTTGCTGTCTATAGAAAAAAACTGATTTATATTCTGATAAACCTTAAGACAATCCACTGCCTGCTGATTATAAATATTGAAATATGAATTGTCATCACCATCTTCACCGCCGACATTCATATAATTTCCGACAAAAAAATAATTATAGAAAATATCTGACACATCCCACTTGAATATCGCTTCCACCTGCTCGGGTGCGTCATAGTTATTAGCAAAGGTAAGAATATCATCTATTGTTGCAGGTATCATATTGGCAAGCTTTTCAAGCACCTGCGGATCAGTCGTTATCTCCTCATCTCCCATGGGATCAGCTTCTTCTGCACCCTCCGCTTCATTTTGCGATACGCTCAGTTCATTGGCACTCACTTCATTGACCACGGTTATCCCGCCATTTGCTGACACTGTATCGTCTTCCGGCATTTCTTCTTCTGTAAATTCCGGTTCTTCCACTATATTCTGTTTTGCTATATTAGCCATATAAGTCTTATTATACAGAAGGAAATTCGTTTCATAATACAGAGGATAGCCCACATGTTTGCCCGTACAGGTTATCGCATGCATCGATGTCTGAGGATAATTCATCGCATTCACAACCTTGCGCGGATCTGTTATCTCGGAAGCAAGTCCTGCATAATATGCCTTCATCAGATTGTCATGTGTCGTTATATACACATCGGGCGCAATGACGACATCACCGTTTTCGTTGCTCCCCTCATATATCGATGCATGATTGATCTGTTCAAGCAATTCAACTCCGCTTACCAGTACGGGCTTTACACGTATACCTGTCTCACTCTGATATGCCAGTGCTTCATCGGTAATGTATTCGGTAAGCGAGTCATCCGCATACCACAATATCAGTGTATCCGGATCATGTAGAGATTCCGGCGAAGCAACGTTACCCGACAGACTTCCGTTGCCCGTGACGACAGCTGTTCCAATACCTTCACCCCGGTACATCGGATCGCTTATTTTTAAAGCAAATATAAGCATTGCGGCCACCAAGGCGACTGCAATTGCCACGTTAAAAGTTCTCTTCATAGATAAAATACCTGTTTCTTTTCTGGTTAAAATGATTTTTTAAGCAGGACTATCATCTTGTCCACATCTTCTTTTGTTATTATTAGAGGCGGTATGAACCTGATCACATCGCTCCCCGCTGTTATGACTATAAGACCGTTTGCAACAGCCCTTTGGCACACATCTTTTGCAGGCATCTTTTCATTGTCAAATACAAGACCCTGAATCAATCCTACACCTCTGTGTCCAGTGATGAAGTCATATTCGCATACAAGTTCATCAAGCTTTTCATACATATAAGCTCCCACTTCCCTGACGTTTGAAAGTATATCCCTGTCTTTAAACTGCCTTAGCACCTCGCATACAGCCGCTGTCACCAAAGGATTACCACCGTATGTAGTGCCGTGATCCCCCGGTATAAGCGACTTGTCGGCAACCTTCTGTGTCATCATAAAAGCCCCCACGGGAACCCCGCATCCTACTGCCTTGGCAACCGTAACGATATCAGGCTTTATCCCGTAGGCTTCGTAGGCAAACATATTGCCGCTCCGTCCCATTCCGCACTGTATCTCATCCAATATAAGCAGTATGTCTTTCTCATCGCACAATTCCCTGATCCCGTGCAAAAATTCAGGTTCCGCCGGATATATGCCTCCCTCACCCTGTATTGTCTCAAGAATAATGGCGCAGGTCTTATCGTTCAACCGTGCTTTGACACTGTCAAGGTCATTGAAATCAGCATACTCAATATTCCCTATCATAGGATAGAAAGGCTCGCGATATTTCTTGTTTCCTGTTACGGACAGGGCTCCCATTGTGCGGCCATGAAAAGAATTATTCATTGCAATTATCTCATGATCAGTTGATCCATCCCTGTTAAAAGCATACTTCCTTGCAGATTTTATCGCACCCTCTATAGCCTCTGCACCGCTGTTCGTGAAAAACACGCGATCCATGCCTGCTGCCCCGGTCAGTCCCTTGGCTGCCTCTATTGCCGGAACCGAATAGAACAGGTTGGAACAATGTATCAGCTTGTCTACCTGTTTCTTAAGAGCGTTATTGTATTCTTCATTCCCGTAACCTAAAGCAAACACAGCTATACCGGCACAGAAATCAAGATATTCCTTTCCATCCAGATCATACAGTTTAACTCCCCTGCCATGATCAAACACAACGGAAAAACGGTTGTAAGTATGCAAAAGAACGCTCTCAGCTTCATCTATATATCCATTCATTGTTTTCATGATCACATCTCCCTAAATTCTTCGTCTGTTATAAACGACATGATCTCTGTCCTCTTAAGTACAAAAAGCCGTTTATATCTTAATAACATCAAACTTCGAAAGCCACATCCGCATCGGTATCTCTGAAGAACATGGTTCCTATACCCTTTTTGGTAAATATCTCCAGAAGCAATGTATGAGGCTTACGTCCGTCAAGGATATGCACCCTGTTAACTCCGTTTTCTATAGCATCAGTGCAATTATTGAGCTTAGGGAGCATTCCGCCGCCTATATATCCTTCCTTTATCAGTTCAGCGGCCTCGGATACAGACAGTCTTGAAATAAATGATGACTTGTCATCCGGATCCTTATATACACCTTCTATATCCGTAAGGAAAGCCAGCTTATCTGCATGCATTGCCTTGGCAATAGCGCATGCCGCATCATCAGCATTTATATTGTAGGTTTCATAATTCTCATCAAGACCCACAGGCGAAACAATAGGAAGAAAATCATTTTCAAGAAGGTCCTCAAGTATCTTTGTATTAACCTCTGTTATATTACCGACATATCCGATGTCTTCCCCATCCGCATACTTCTTCTCCACTTTCAAAAGACCGCCGTCCTTGCCCGAAATACCTACAGCTCTTACGCCAAGCTCCTGTACCATCGCGACCAGTGATTTATTGACCTTGCCAAGCACCATTTCAGCGATTTCCATCGTCTCCGCATCTGTAACGCGGAGTCCGTTAACAAACCTGGCCTCCTTGCCTGTCTTCTCCACCCATGCGCTTATATCCTTGCCACCGCCATGCACCACTATTGGCTTGAAGCCTACAAGCTTAAGCAACGTCACATCCTTAATGACATTCTTCTTAAGTTTTTCGTCGCTCATGGCGCTTCCACCATACTTAACCACGATAACCTTTCTGTTATACTTTTGGATATAAGGCAGAGCCTCTATCAAGACCTCCGCTTTCTGATAATACTGCTGCATGTATTCTTCATTTGTTAAAGCCATCTTCTCTCTCCGTTTCTTCTATAATATAATGTACCTCTTATCCCGAAGCATTATAACATATTAATCCTAGCTTCTGTAGTCCGCGTTTATCTTAACATAGTCATAGGTAAGATCACAGCCCCATGCCTCCGCTTCATCACTTCCTTCATGCATATCAATGAATACGGTAACTTCATCGGCCTTCAGTATCTTAACGGCCTCTTCCTCATCAAAATCAAGCGGAACTCCATACTTAAATACCTGCATCCTTCCGTTCCTGCTCTCAAAGAAAAGTTCAACATCTTCCTGTTTAAAGTCAACACCCGAATATCCCATCGCGCACAGGAATCTTCCAAAATTAGCGTCACAACCGAAAATTGCTGCCTTTGACAGACTGGAACTGATAACGGACCTGGCCAGTTTTCTGGCATCATCTTTATTTGAAGCATTAACTACTCTGGCGGCAAAAAGCCTCGATGCACCCTCTCCGTCTTTAGCCATCTTTCTTGCCAGCACCCTGCATACATAGAACAGCGCTTCCTTAAAAACATCGTAATCCCTGCCCTCAGCTTCAATCCTGTCATTGCCGGACAGCCCGTTGGCCATTAAGAGAAGCGTGTCGTTAGTCGATGTATCACCATCGACAGATATCATATTGAAGGTATCCTTAACGGTCTCACTCAATGCCCGCTGCATAAGCTTCTTATCAATTGATACATCTGTAGTCAGAAAAGCCAGCATTGTACACATATCAGGATGTATCATTCCCGAGCCCTTGCTCATGCCTCCTAGTGTTACCTTCCTGCCTCCTATCTCAAAGGTTACTGCAATCTCTTTATTTACCGTATCCGTGGTCATGATCGCCCTGCTGGCTGCTGTGCCCGCTTCCTCCGAACGGTTTAACGAAGATGCCATCTTCTTTACTCCCTCAGTGAGCTTATCAACAGGTAACTGCATACCTATTACGCCTGTGGAAGCAACCGCCATAGTATCAAACGGAACACCCAATTCTTCTTCGGCTGCCCTGGCAGTTGCAATACATGCATCAAACCCTTCCTGTCCTGTACATGCATTTGCTATCCCGGAATTAACGATAACGCCATGCACGGGCCTTCCCGATTCAACTATCTGCATGTCCCACATAACGCATGCCGCTTTAACAACATTGCTCGTGAAAGTTCCGGCACATACGCATGGTTCCTTTGAAAATACCATAGCCATGTCAGTCCTTCCCACGTATTTTATACCCGCCGCACAATCTGCCGCCTCAAAACCCAGCGGCGCAGTAATTCCACCGTTTATGATTTCCATATCCACCTCCGTGACACATTTATTTGATTCTATGCCCTATAATGCATAATTTCAAGTATCATGTTATACACTCTCACTTTCTTTATCCGATACATCCGGATCATTCGTTGAATCTTACGATATTTTCAACATTCAGCGTAAAATCATAATAATTCAGATCCTCTCGTTTAGTCCACCCTATTGTTTTCCAAAATGCATTCCCGATATCATTTCTTGTAAACGCTATCAGGCTAACCTTATTGATATGTTCATCCTTAAGCGCATTCATCGCAAACACTACCATTGCCTTTCCTATGCCCTGTCTTCTGTGATCCGGATGCACACATACATGATAAAAGCATCCTCTTCTACCATCGTGTCCGCACAGAATACTTCCTATTATAATACCATCTTTTTCAGCTACTACCGATGTTGAGGGATTTCTTCTTAGAAAGCGCTCTATGCCCTCATATGAATCATCCAGGCTTCTGATGGCAAAGCCTTTTATACATGTCCACAGTCTGCTCACCTGTACATAATCATCAATATCCATAGTTCGTATTTTCATATTATTCCTCGCTTCCGGTTGGTACTCTTTTTATTCTACGCATAATAATACACCACATTTGCATATTATTCAACGTAAATTTGAGCTTTTTTTGATTTTTCTGATTTTTTATGCACTTTATACTTGCATTTGCAGTTTAAGTGTTGTATCCTAATAACTGCTTGAAATAAAAGTCGGTGGAGGATAATACAAATGAAAGAAAAAGTTATACTTGCTTACTCGGGCGGACTTGACACAAGCGCCCTCATACCATGGCTAAAGGAGAATTTCGATTACGAAGTAATCTGCGTATGCGGTAACTGCGGACAGGCGGAAGAACTTGAAGGACTTGAAGAACGCGCCTTATCATCCGGAGCTTCCAAGCTCTATATCGAAGATCTTACGGATGAATTCTGCAATGACTTTATAATCCCCTGTGTACAGGCACATGCAGTTTATGAGAACAAATATCTGTTGGGAACTTCCATGGCAAGACCGGTTATCGCCAAGAAACTTGTAGAGATAGCACGCAAAGAAGGGGCAACAGCGATCTGCCACGGTGCTACGGGTAAGGGAAATGACCAGATAAGGTTTGAGCTTGGAATCAAGGCTCTTGCACCAGATCTTAAGATCATAGCTGCATGGCGGAATGATAAATGGACTCTTAAATCACGCGAAGAAGAAATCGAATACTGCCGCGCTCACGGCATCAATCTTCCATTCTCCGCCGATTCCAGCTACTCTCGCGACCGCAATCTATGGCATATAAGCCACGAAGGTCTGGAACTTGAAGATCCGGCTAATGAGCCAGATTATGACCATCTGCTTGTTCTCGGTACAACTCCCGAAAAGGCTCCCGATGAACCCGAATATGTTACGATGACATTTGAAGCCGGCGTTCCCACTTCGGTAAATGGCAAAAAAATGAAGGTATCGGAAGTCATCACCGAGCTCAACCGTCTTGGCGGAAAGCATGGCATCGGCATAATAGACATTGTTGAGAACCGCGTTGTCGGAATGAAGAGCCGCGGCGTATATGAAACACCCGGTGGTACCATATTATATGAAGCGCACCAGCAGCTTGAAGAACTCATACTTGACCGCGACACTTATGCACTCAAGGCTGACCTTGGCAATAAGTTTGCTCAGATAGTATACGAAGGCAAATGGTTCACGCCTTTACGTGAATCGATACAGGCCTTTATCCAGTCTACGCAGAAGTATGTAACCGGCGAAGTTAAGTTCAAACTATACAAAGGCAACATAATAAAGGCCGGAACCACCTCTCCGTACTCTCTCTATAATGAGAGTATCGCAAGCTTCACAACAGGTGACCTCTATGATCATCATGATGCAGAAGGCTTCATCAATCTCTTCGGATTGTCATGCAAGGTTCGTGCCATGAAGCTGCAGGAAGTCGAAAACAACAAATAAACACGGTCAAGGAGCTCAACTTAATGACATTGGATCTGTCCACTGTTCAGGCGATCATTGGAATATATCTTTTATGTGTCAACCTGCTTGGTCTGATATACTTCTTTATTGACAAGCAGAAAGCCAAGCGGCAGTCGTGGCGTACACCGGAGGCTACTCTCTTTACAATAGCAATCTTCGGGGGCAGCATCGGCTGCCTTCTTGGTATGTACCTTTTTCATCATAAAACACGCAAAAGAGCTTTTTACATTGGCATGCCGGTCATATTGACGGTCCAGATACTCATTGTTCTTGCTGCTGTATTTATGATACCCATCGATTTCAGTATTATGTAGGCGGAATCAGAATATGCGTTTATTTAACATTAAGAACACAGGATTGTTCATGACCGGACTGCTGTCCGAAAAAGAAACAGCCTTTGACCAGTTCCTTTTATATGAGGCCGTCATCGCTATGGGCAACACATACACTATAGACGGACACATCAACAAAGCTTTCTATTCTGCAGATGAAATCGAAATACTAAGACAGCAGGCTTCTGACAACGGCCGTATCTTCTCCGAGGAAATGATACGCTGGGAAGCGGCCAAGAACTTCTGCTTTGAATTCATCAAAGGCAAAAAAGCGCCTCTGTCTTTCAAGGTAACCCTGTGCCTGGCTCCTGAAAACATCAATCGTTTCCTCGCAGGTATGGATACACATATTAACTGTGAACAGATCAATTCACTAAACGTAAACATAAGATTCGACGGCAGTACACTCACCTGCACTACCGCCGTCTCTCTCAAGATCTTCTCCATGGATAAATCCTTTGAAAATTCATGGGATAAAATGTTTGAACGTTTCCTCAATGCTCATGGATACGAGTTCGAATAAACTTATCTCCTGCTATACTATCACAGCCTCATTTATGCAGGTTACCAGTTCATTTTCACAGCTTGTATACAGACAGGTTATATCTTCAAGTGCTTTAATAAACAATAACAGTTTTCCCTCCTCACTCTTTAGAACACTTTCCTGTCTTTTAAGTATCATATCTACGGCAAGCCTTGATGCCGCTTTGTAATTAAGCATATGACGTAGTTCCAAAAGTCTGTCCGAAATCTTCACCATCGCCTCATGCACCGAACGGAACTTAATCAGCGCATTTCCCAATCCATTAACATCTATATAAACACTATCTGTAACAATAGAGAGATCATAAGGTTCTTCGCTTTTTAAACCAAACAGTGCCGTAACATAATTCCCAACGCCCGAAGCAGCTTCGAGCGCCCTGCTTTTTTCATATTCATTATCAAATTCATCGCTTAAAAGCGCCGCTGTTCCTGATGCCAGAAGCTCGCTCACGCTTACATTTCCTTTCTCGGGAAGCCTGTCTATAAGCGCGACGGTTTTTGCTATATCACCGGCCAAAACAGCTGTAAGCAGATCCTGACCACAGGTATTTGATATGTTACCCTCTTCGTCGAATTCACAGCTCTTAAGAAGCGAATACGAACTGTGACGGCCAACGGCATCATTGCGGATATTCTTTACATACACACACTCTCCCGCAATACATCCGAGCAGGATATTTACGTAATCATTATGTGCGGATATTGATTTTATCCGGCCTGAAACCTCCCTCATCTGAGGTTTGTACGCACTGATGGAATTCCTTCCGAAACCTTGTCCGTCAAATGATACACATCTTTGCACACGATCAGGGTTAGTCACGGTAACAAACTGCGACATATTGCCGCCCTTCGAATGTCCGGAAACGGTAATATTATCATATATCCCGCAGTCATATCTGACAAAATCATCCGCAAGCTTCTGCATTTTGGTATCAGGCATATATTCGCCGCGTATATTATCAGCCCATGCCTCATAAGATCCCCCCGTACCACGAAAAACCACTGTCGCATTACTGTCATCACCAGAGGCTGCGAAGCAGAGCGCACGTATCCCACCTTCATCAATGCTTCTTGTTACGGTAAGGTTTTTGAATTCATCCGATGATATATCCATTTCATGCAGAAGATCACATCCTTCCTCAGTAGTCATACAACCTCCAAGCCCAAGCCCCGATACCTTGTCATAAGATATATTACCAGCACTGTTCCTGGTGCTGTCCAGAAATTCACCTACAGTCCCGTATTGCGTGCATTCGTCTATGTACAGATAATTGGACAGAAGAAGCAATTCTCTTTCACTTAGTTCACTCATATTCTCACCTGCAAAGCCGACTGGCCCAATTGAAGAATATCACCACACTTAAGCATTAGTTCCTGAAATACCTTCTGGTTATTTACCTTTGTTCCGTTTGACGACTGAAGATCACGTACATACCAACATCCGTTCCTGACCGATAATTCACAGTGTCTTCCTGAAACCGAATCGTCATGGTCAAGCACTATATCACATAATCCTACCAACCGGCCTATTATAAGGCTGTCATCACAGCATGCCCTGAACAGCCTGGTCGGATCGGAACAATCCTCCAGTGTGATATCATGCCCGCAGTCTGTCTGCTCAAGCAATCTTGTCACAGTACAATCCTCATCCAACTTATAGGTTCTACAGTCATAATCTTCCGCAGCCTCTGCTATCAGGGACTCCCTGTCAAGTTCTTCATCTATCGCGGCAAGCATCCTTCTATCCCGCATATTGTACCTTGAATTTCTTCTTGTGATCACATAAATGACAATTGCAAATATCATGGCGAAAAGAAGTCCCAATGCCGGAAAGATAACGCTAAATCCTATCCTGCCTTCTGAAAGATCTGCATTTCTGATGATAGGAGTATTTTCAGAAACAGAATATATTTTTTCAGGCTCAAGGGTCTGCTCAGATGTTGAATATCCTTCCTGCATCTTTAAGTCAGTATCTATAAATAAATCTGCATCCGTACCAATACTTTCATCCGCTTTCACACTGCCGGCATCACTGTTTTCCTGCATAGGAGCCTGCTCCTTGTTTACATCGTCATCTCCCGACTCTAAAACCGAACGGTCAATGGTTTCTTTCCTGCTAGCTATAGCCTCCAGTATCGCATCGCCCATTATCTTCTCACTTCCACCCTCCGAACCTTCAAACTCCGTCAGAAGAAGCTTTCCACCACTGATCGTGGATATCGCAGAAAGATTTTTCGATGCGGGCACACTATTGCTTTCCACGCTCTGTACTACATAAACCGGATATCCCGATTCGGACAGTATATAATACAGCTCTTCATTGGCATGTAGTACAGGATCATTCTCTTCACCGTCAGTAAATATGATTATATTTCTGCATGCAACATCCTGCTCTTTCCATTCTGTCAATATATCGACAAGATTATCGGTAATATATGTATCCCTGTCCCGCATCTCTATGCCATCAATACTCTGTAACAGGACATCTGTATCCTCGCTGTAATCCGTCAGATAACTGACATCTTCTCCAAAATCAGCAATACGGCATGAATCTCCGGCGGCAATATTGGAGCATATATATTTGGCAGTTTCTTTACACAGCTGAAAATTCGGAGCACCAACTGACTTGGAATTATCGATCAAAATCAGATTCTTATATCCGACTGCCATATCCATTCTCCTTATGAAACAATATCCGTTGCAAGAGAGGCGCTCTGTTCGGTACTTGCATCCTCTGCCGCCTGATATTCTCTGGCCATTTCATTCAGATCTGTAACATGTTCCTGAATCATCCTGTTTATCTTTTCTATGTCATCTGACAGTTCTGCGAATCTGGCACCGTAGTCTGTTGCCGCTTCCCCCATCCATACTGATTTAAGACTGTTAACTATATCATTCATCTCCTGTGTGAGTGATCTGATCGTCCTACCTGTCGTGCCGAATTCATTTGAAGCAGCTATAAGCTTCTCGGGTGTTACCTTCAAAATTCCTGTTGCCATCTGTAATCCTCCTTTTTAAACATACCGGTCAATAACTTCTCGTTGATGCTGTGGCAATATTCTTTTTCTCTGCCGCTTCATATTTAGCTGCAATGATGAGCAGGGCTTCGATAAACCTTTCTATTGCCGTGTGGAACCGGTCCATCTGGTCCTTATCCCTTGTAAATTCTTTGTGGAATGTATCATTGGCTTCGCCCTCCCACATGGTTTTAAGGGTCTGTTCCGTGGTCTGAAGACTGTCGACTCCTGACTTGAACCTGCTGTTCAATCCTTTCAGCTGTTCAGCTTTCTTCTTAAGTTCCGCCGCTGTTACTTGAAAAAAAGACATTCTGCTACCTCCTTAAATATGATTTATTTTCTTAACTGCATATGTTTATTGCAGCCATTTCTGCCGTATATATTAGTTGTGCGGTGCTTCTTATCAATTGTGCTGTTCCTTTCAGTATCTCTGCCGACTCATACATCCTGTCCTTGAACATCTGAGCTTTACGGGTATAGTCCAAACTGTTCTGCCCTTTCCATGATCTTGCTATAATTGATAACGCCTCATCCATCTTTGTACTTCCTATGTCGCAGATCATACCCGAAATGCCATCAAGTTCATCAGCCTGATCTATTGCCCTTTTAAAATCTATATCTATCGCATCTTTTATACTCATAAGCGCAAACCTCCTATGATATCCGCCACTTTCATCTCCGTCTGCTGATACATGGACAGTGCAGAATACAGCAATTCGCACATTACCACTATTCCCGCCGCTGTATGCTCCATCGCCCTAAGGTCATCAAACAGTCGCATACTGTATGCTTCGTAAGCAGTGCCCGACCATGATATTCCAATGGTCTGCAGTCTGTCCTTAAGATCGTTTATCTCTCTGTACAGATTTACGGATGCCGTTCCAAGGTTTATAAGCAAACCATTCATCCTTATATATACTGCATCGATTGGTATCATACCCGCTCCTTTCATGTCTGCTTTATCTTTGAAATATAGATCAGTATCTCTCCGTTACATATATTTTGATCCTCAACGCTTAAGTCAGGATTTAGCAAACCACCGAATTCACTGCTCATAAGATAACCTCCGGTTTCATCGTCCAATATCCGTCTGATCCCTTCTATCATCTCACCGGTCATAATCTTCTCATCAATACTTATCTCAAGGCTTACCGCACGTTGGATCGCATGTACTTCAACGCTTATCATAATAATTGTCCTTTACATTGCTGCATCAGCACAGGGAATGACTATATCACCGTGGTATCTTTGATTGCTCCTTCTATACACGGTTCCTGTACCCGGCGGTTTCAGCATACATTGTTCACTGTACGAAAGATAAGAAAAATCAAAAACGCTTTGACGGTCGAGGCCTCCGGCCATAAATATCCCGATACATTTTCTCTTCAGTTCTTCGTATATTTTGCGCCCCGCTATTCTTAATTGTTCTGAAGCATCTATCGTAACCACCAGCCTGACATTACCTTTCTTTTTGATAAGATCCATAAATGTTTCTTCGATATACTTATCATAATTCTTATAAAAGTCCTCAATAGCATTCACAGCACCATCACATACTATAAGAGAATCCCCATATTCCTCTGCCGAAATGCATATCTCTTCTATCTTCGCAACATGCAGCACCTTTCTCCCAACACGATCTGCAAAATATTCAAGCACCCCACATACATTACTCTTACCGCTCCCCCCTCTTCCTGCAATGAGCAGACATGAGGGGCCGTCTCCTTCCAGCACAAACGGCTTACCGCTTACTGCTTCATATCCAACAGGCAGGCACGACACCTTATGGAAGCATTCCGGCAAAACAGAATCCAGATCTGATATAACGGGTGATTCCGGGATATAAGGCACCGGTTGTGCTCTGCAGGACGTATGAACAGTATTTTTTTCATTTATCCTTTTCCTTACGGCCTTACTCCGCTCGTAATCATCCCCGTCAAAACATAATGCCGTTTGAAATTCCAGTATCTGACCTTCAATATGCGCCAACCCCCTGCCTCTTAGATCCTCCGGTAAAACAGGAACCCTTATTTCCCTCAAGCACTCGGAATACTGATACTTATCATTCATCCTAAGACATATTCCTGTCCGGCAGTTTTCAAATAGTCTTGATGGTATATCATTGCTTCCTATCGACGCCCCTGTAAGCATGACATAGATACCGTATGTCTCGCCGAACCTCAGAAGCTCCATCAAATCCTTATCGTATATACCGGCTGTTTTTTCCCTGAAACTTCCGTAATTATCTATAACAAGCAAAATAGCCGGTTCATGAAAATCCCTGTCATTTAACCTCTGAGAAAAGCCGATTCCATCCCATCCGGTACGACGAATGCCTATCTTCTCATTAAGCATAAAAAAAAGATTGCCAAGCCTCGAACTGTTCTCCTCAGTTATATATGCTCCAACAGCGTTACTGTCCTTAAAACAGGCGAGCATCCCACTACTGTAATCTACAATATAGATATTGATATCATCCGGATCTTCACTGATGATGTGAGAATAAATAAATGTTTGCAGAAAAGTGCTCTTACCGCTCAATGTGCTGCCGCATATGACTGTATGCCCCGAATCTGTGAGGCTGTGGTGAAAATAATCCTGACGCTGTCCCGCCGGTTCATCATATTTTCCAAGGATAACATCATATTTGTCTTTCTTTGTTTCATCTACTATATCCGACAATACTATACGGCTCTCAAGCACGGGCAGCCAGAGTCCCGATATATCGGGTTGATGAGAGATTGCGACACATTTTTTTAGCAGTTTTAAGATCATAGAGAAATGTGTCTCAGGTTCCGTTTCCATATCCGATACCATCTTATTATCAAAAACAGCATTGCCCCTTCCAAATTCGTCAAGCTGAAGCATTACAGGAACATGCATATTATTGTCATCATACGGCTCCATGGTATACCCTGCCTGAAATACTTCAAACAACTCATCACTGCCAACCTGCAGGAACGCCCTTCCAGGATTTGATATATATGCTGCATCCGGTCTGTGAAGCATGTCATTGCTATCCTGTTTATCCTGTACCCTTAAGCATATCCGGAATCTGGAATTGGAGAAAATATTATCATCCACCGTGCCGGCAGGTTTCTGAGTCGCAAGAATAAGATGCACACCAAGGCTTCTTCCCACCTGCGCCACACTGATCAGTTCCTTCATAAAATCCGGTTCTTCCCGTTTGAGCTCGGCAAACTCATCAATGATAATAAGGATATGCGGCAGCGGTTCATCAGTCTTTCCACACATATACATTCTTTCATAATCCCTTATACAATTGACTCCTGCCTTTAGGAACAGTCTCTGCCTTCGTTCATTCTCACTCCGTATAGACACCATCGCCCTGCGTATCATATTACCGGAAAGGTTTGATATGCTACCCAATAGATGTGGAAGATCCTCGAACAGACTTGCCATACCTCCGCCTTTGTAATCTATAAGGAAGAATCCCAGTTCTTTGGGTGAATATCTAATAGACAGCGACAATATGAGGGTTTGGAGCATTTCACTCTTACCGCTCCCCGTCATTCCTGCGATCAGCCCATGAGGGCCATGACCTTTCTCATGTATATCAAGAAATACTATTCGCCTGTCCTCACCCATACCAACCGGTGCTCTCAGACTGTTAAGCGTATTGTTCCTTGACCAGTTACTGCAGATCATATCCGTGGTTATCATATCCGTTTCAAACAGTTCGGCCAGGGTAACCTTGACTGGTATGGGATAGTGCATTGTGTTGTAACTTAGATGTATT
>JAFXVI010000032.1 GCA_017524595.1 Lachnospiraceae bacterium
CTTCCTTTTGTAAGGTCATAGGGTGAAAGTTCCATTATAACCTTATCACCGGGAAGTATTCTGATGAAATTCTGGCGGAGCTTTCCGCTGATGGTGGCGAGAACCTGATGTCCGTTCTCAAGCTCAACCTTAAACATTGTGTTTGGAAGCTTATCTACTACAACTCCCTCAATTTCAATTACATCACTCTTCGACATTTTCTCTGAGACTCCTCTTAAACGCGCTCCAATTTGTTAATTACTTAGGTTCAAGCGTGAGCACTTCCGCTTCACCGTCTGTTATCAGTATCGTGTTTTCATAGTGCGCCGACCATGATCCGTCTGCGGTGACCACCGTCCAGTCATCATCCAGCCATTCGACCTCATCGGTTCCAAGATTAACCATCGGTTCGATTGCCAGGGTCATACCCTTTTTCAGTTTAGGGCCGTGACCTCTTTTTGCGAAGTTCGGTATGGACGGATCCTCATGAAGCCGGGTTCCTATTCCGTGTCCCGTAAGATCTCTTACGATACCGTAGCCTCCATCAAGAAGGCTTTCCGCAATGGCGTTTGATATATCATACAGATGATTTCCGGCCTTTGCCTTTTTAATCCCGTCCCAGAAGCTCTTTTCCGTTGCGGATATGAGCTCCGAAACCTCCGGGGAAACATCTCCGACAGCGTGCGTTCTTGCCGCATCGGAGTGATAACCCTTATAGATAAGACCGCAGTCAAGGCTTACTATATCACCGTCTTTGATGATCCTGTCCGCGCTCGGTATGCCGTGCACTACCTCGTCGTTAACCGACACACAGATGGATGCGGGATATCCGTTATAATTTTTGAAATTCGGAATACCGCCGAGTTTTCTGATCAAGGCCTCGCCAAAGGTATCTATATCCAGAGTTGAGATCCCGGGTTTAAGATACCCGGCGAGTTCCTTGTGCACGATTCCCAGGAGCCTGCATGACTCCCTCATCAATGCAATTTCTTCTTCATTCTTAATAGTGATCATAAACTAAACTAATCAGCCAAGGATTGCAACAATAGCGTTGAATACATCCTTCATATCCTGAGTTCCGTCCACAGTCTTGAGAACACCCTTTGCTGTGTAAAAATCGATAAGAGGCTGTGTCTGATCGTGATAAACCTTAAGTCTGTTGAGTACTGTCTCGGGCTTATCATCATCTCTGAGTACAAGCTCGCTTCCGCAGGTATCGCAGATACCTTCCTGCTTCGGAGGAATATGCTCGATATGATAGGTAGCGCCGCACTTAAGGCAAGCACGTCTTCCGGACATTCTCTTTACGATGTTCTCGTCGGGAACGTCAACGTTGACAGCAAAATCGATCTTCTCGCCAAGCTTTGTGAGAGCTTCGTCAAGCACCTCTGCCTGGGGAATGGTTCTGGGGAACCCGTCAAGAACATATCCGTTCTTGCAATCATCCTGAGCTACTCTGTCAAGAAGGATCTTAACGGTAAGCTCATCGGGAACAAGAAGTCCCTTGTCCATATATTCCTTAGCCTGTTTTCCAAGCTCAGTTCCGTTCTTTATGTTGGCTCTGAAAATATCACCGGTAGAAACATGGGGAATACCATATTTGTCGGCGATCATCTTTGCCTGTGTACCCTTGCCCGCACCGGGCGCTCCGAGCATGATAATTTTCATTGCTGTACCTCCTATTAACACCACACAAAGCCACGTTGAAAAACACGTGGCTTTGGGTTATATATGTTACTCTTAGTTCTCCAGAAATCCCTTATAATTTCTCACAAGCATCATGGATTCAATCTGTTTTACAGTCTCGATGACAACGCTTACGATAATGATAAGGCTGGTACCTGTTGTCGCAACATCGGCTCCGAATACTCCACTGAATATATAAGGAAGTATACAGATGATGATAAGTCCTATCGCACCGATGAATACGATGTAGTTAAGAACCTTGTTCAAATAATCGCTGGTAGGCTTTCCGGGACGTATACCGGGAATAAATCCACCCTGTCTCTTCAGGTTGTCCGATACCATCAAAGGATTGAAGGTGATCGAAGTATAGAAGTAAGCAAAGAAGATTACCATTGCGATGTAGAGCAGCATACCTGCAGTGTATTTAAACTCTGCTCTTGAAGGTATGCACCACTTATTTGAGTTAAAGTACTTAAGGATCTCTCCCCCAACACCGCTCAATTTCTCCTGTCCAACGAACTGAGAAATGATGATGGGCAGTGTAAGGATCGACTGCGCGAAGATGATGGGAATAACACCGGAGGTGTTAACCTTGAGAGGAATGTTGGAGGAAGCTCCGCCAACTGTCCTGCGTCCTGCCATCTTCTTAGCATACTGAACGGGGATCGCTCTTACAGCGTCATTAAGGATGATTACCAGAACAACCATTCCGATGAATATCGCAATAATGATGAGTGCTGCAAGGATTGCCGTTGCAGGCGGCTTATCCTGTACGAACTTTACATAAAGACTCTTCAGATCCTGGGGCAGACGGGAAATGATATTGATAGTAAGTACTACCGATATACCGTTTCCGACTCCGTGTTCAGTGATCTGCTCGCCGACCCACATAAGGAAAGCACTACCTGCGGTAAGCGCTACTACTACAGTGATAACAGTC
>JAFXVI010000007.1 GCA_017524595.1 Lachnospiraceae bacterium
AAGATAACATCTGCGCCCGCTTCACATCTTTCAGTGCTCTGCAATCAGATGGTTAACTTTTTAGGTATCATGCAGAATGAATGGGCAGGCGCTCAGGCATTCTCTTCATTTGATACATATCTTGCTCCTTTTGTTAAGGTTGATAACCTTTCATATAAGGAAGTAAAGAAGTGCGTTGAGTCTTTTGTATACGGAGTTAACACTCCGAGCCGCTGGGGAACACAGGCACCGTTTTCTAATATCATGCTTGACTGGACTGTACCCAGTGACCTTGCCGAGCTTCAGGCAATAGTAGGCGGTAAGGAGATGGGATTTAAGTACAAGGACTGCAAGGCTGAGATGGATATGATCAATAAGGCCTTTATCGAGACGATGATAGAAGGCGATGCCAACGGCAGGGGATTCCAGTATCCTATTCCTACATATTCGATCACATCTGATTTTGACTGGTCGGATACCGAGAATAACCGCCTGCTGTTTGAGATGACGGCGAAATACGGTACCCCTTATTTCTCGAATTATATCAACAGCGATATGGAGCCGAGCGATGTAAGGAGTATGTGTTGCCGCCTGCGTCTCGATCTTCGGGAGTTGCGCAAGAAGACCGGAGGTTTCTTTGGCTCGGGCGAGAGCACGGGCTCAGTGGGAGTAGTTACAATAAATATGCCGAGGATCGCATACCTTTCGGCGAACAGGGATGATTTTTACAAGAGGCTTAACAGACTCATGGATATTTCAGCAAGGAGTCTTAAGATAAAGCGCGGCGTTATCAGCAAGCTTCTTGACGAGGGTCTGTATCCTTATACCAAGAGATACCTCGGCAACTTTGACAATCATTTCTCGACCATCGGCCTTGTTGGTATGAATGAGGTAGGACTTAATGCGAATTGGCTGCGTGCGGATATGACTGACAAGAGGACTCAGGAGTTCACCAAGGAAGTTCTCAATCATATGCGCAACCGTCTGTCTGATTATCAGGAGCAGTACGGCGACTTGTATAACCTTGAGGCTACGCCGGCAGAATCAACAGCATATCGTCTTGCCAAGCATGATAAGAAGAGATGGCCCAATATCAAGACAGCAGGCAATCCGGGAGATACTCCTTATTATACGAACAGCTCGCATCTTCCTGTTGATTATACTCCGGATATCTTTGATGCTCTGGATATTCAGGATGATCTGCAGACGCTTTATACATCAGGAACTGTATTTCATGCATTCCTTGGTGAGAAGCTTCCTGATTGGAAGGCCGCCGCATCACTGGTGCGCAAGATTGCCGAGAATTACAAGCTTCCTTATTATACAATGTCTCCCACATATTCGGTGTGTAAGGAGCATGGATATCTTGCAGGAGAACAGAAGACCTGTCCTCACTGCGGTGCAGTTACGGAAGTATACAGCCGAATAACAGGATATTACAGGCCGGTCCAGAACTGGAATGACGGTAAGGCTCAGGAGTACAGGAACAGGGTGGTATATGATATTGATAATTCATCACTTAAGCGTTCTACAGCTACGGTTGTCAAGCTTTCGGGTCTTAATGATAACAAGGAAGTGAGCGTGGAACCTGCCAATGTCAAGTATCTTTTCACCACCAAGACTTGCCCGAACTGTAAGCTGGCCAAGGAATTCCTCAAGAATGAGAAGTATGTGCTCATAGATGCGGAAGAGAATATGGAGCTTGCAAGGAAGTACGGTATCATGCAGGCGCCTACGCTGGTTGAGGTAAACGGAGACAGTTACAGGAAATACGCGAACATATCAAATATCAAGAAATATGCTGAGGAGCATTCACCCTTAGCGGTAGTATAAAACCTTTCAACAGATTAAAGTAGGATACGGGACGGTTCTTCCGTCCCATTCTTTTTGGCTCATGCTGAACAAGGATTTATTATAAGAATGGGACAGAAGAACCGTCCCCATGTCCCACCCATATACCATGAAGCGGAGGAATGGTCATGATAAATAAGCTTATAGAGAATATAAAGAACACAAATGCCCCGATAGTAGTCGGACTTGATCCGATGATGAAATATATTCCGGAGCATATCAAAAAGGCTGCATTTAAGGAATTCGGCGAGACGCTTGAGGGCGCCGGTGAAGCGATATGGCAGTATAACAAAGGGATAATAGATGCCATATATGACCTTATTCCCGCGGTCAAGCCGCAGATAGCCATGTATGAGCAATTCGGGATACCGGGACTGATCGCATTTAAGAAGACAGTTGATTATTGCAAGGACAGGGATCTTATCGTGATAGGAGATATCAAGAGAGGAGATATCGGAACATCTTCCGGGGCGTATGCGGTAGGACATCTTGGAAAGGTGAGTGTAGGTTCAAGATCATACTACGGTTTTGATGAGGACTTTGTTACGGTCAATCCCTATCTTGGTTCGGACGGAGTGGATCCGTTCATTAACGTATGTCGCGAAGAAAAGAAGGGTATATTTGTACTTGTAAAGACATCTAATCCAAGCAGCGGAGAGTTACAGGACCGCAGGCTCTCGGATGCGGATGACAGGCCTTTATATGAAATAGTAGGCGAGCAGGTGGCAAGATGGGGCAGTGAGTGTATGGGTGATGATTACAGCTATGTCGGAGCCGTGGTCGGAGCGACCTATCCCGAGCAGGGTAAGATCCTGCGCGAACTGATGCCAAAGACATATATCCTTGTGCCTGGCTACGGAGCACAGGGTGGCAGGGGCGCCGATCTTAAGCATTTCTTTAATAAAGATGGTCTTGGCGCGATAATCAATTCTTCGCGTGGTATAATCGCTGCATATACCAATGAGAAATACAGCAAATATGGTGAGCATGGTTATGCCGATGCGTCACGTGCTGCAGTCATAGATATGAGGAAGGATATAGCAGAGAATGCCTTATAAATGCATATATAAAGGCGGGACAGGAGAGATAGAGGAGAAAAAGTCACGCTTCATCTGTCATGTTGCACCGGTGGAGACCGAGGAAGAGGCAGTCGCTTTTATCAATGCCAAGAAGAAAGAATACTGGGATGCAAGGCATAACTGTTCGGCATTTGTTACGGGAAAGAATGCGGAACTTACGAGATGTTCTGATGACGGAGAGCCGGCAGGCACTGCGGGACGTCCTATGCTGGAGGTATTGCTTAACGAAGAGATCCGTAACGTGGCGGTCGTGGTCACAAGATATTTCGGCGGCGTGCTGTTAGGTACGGGCGGCCTTGTGCGCGCCTATCAGGCAGCAGTTAAGGCGGGTCTTGAAGCAAGCAGTATAATAGAAAAGCGTGAAGGCATACGGGCATCGCTTGCTGCTGATTATACAACAGTAGGAAAGCTTCAGTATATTTTCGATAAGAATAAATATATCGTGCTTGACTCGAGATATGAGGAGAACGTGACTTTTACACTGCTTATTCCCTGTGAAGAGTGGGGCAGCGCACAGGCGGCGATAACCGAAGCAACCGCGGGACAATGTAAGCCGGTCAGAGAATGCGAGTGCATATATGGTATAGTTGACGGAGAAGCCATAGTGTTCTAATATATTATTTTAAATTTAGAAGGCATTGAATATTATGTTTAGATATATTACAGAACTGATCAGAAAGGCAGAGTTATGTTAACTAAAAGAGATGATATCAGAAATATCGCGATCATAGCGCATGTAGACCACGGCAAGACAACGCTTGTGGATGAATTGTTGAAGCAGAGCGGTGTATTCAGGGAAAATCAGGAGGTTGCCGAACGTGTAATGGACAGTAATGATATCGAACGGGAACGCGGTATCACGATACTTTCCAAGAACACGGCAGTCACCTATAAGAACACTAAGATAAATATCGTGGACACCCCGGGACATGCGGATTTCGGCGGCGAGGTGGAACGTGTACTTAAGATGGTGGACGGGGCGATACTCGTTGTGGATGCATTTGAAGGCACGATGCCACAGACCAAGTTCGTGCTTAAGAAGGCGCTTTCACTAAAGCTTCCGGTCATAGTGTGTGTTAATAAGATAGACAGGCCTGAGGCCAGATGCAGTGAGGTTGTTGACGAGGTTCTGGAGCTGTTCATGGATCTGGATGCAGACGATAAGCAGCTTGACTGTCCCTTCGTCTATGCTTCGGCAAAGAACGGTCAATCCGGAAATGATCCGGATAATATAGGTCCTAATATGGTCCCGCTGTTCGAGGCCATACTTGATTATATACCGGCGCCTGTTGGTGATCCGGATGCGGGCACGCAGGTTCTTATAAGTACGATAGACTACAATGATTATGTCGGCCGTATCGGTGTCGGCAAGGTATCAAACGGTGTCATCAGGGTGAATCAGGAAGCAGTTATTGTAAATGCACATGAACCTGATAAGCAAAAGAAAGTCAAGGTCAGCGCATTGTATGAATATGACGGGCTAAACAAGGTAAATGTAAAGGAAGCAACGATCGGTTCCATAGTAGCTGTTTCCGGAATATCGGATATACATATTGGAGATACGATATGTGCAGTCGATGCAGTGGAGCCCATACCTTTCCAGAAGATATCCGAGCCTACCATAGCTATGAATTTCATGGTAAACGACTCGCCGCTTGCAGGACAGGAAGGGAAATTCGTTACATCCAGACATATAAGGGAGAGGCTGTTTAAGGAACTTAATACAGATGTGTCGCTGCGTGTGGAAGAGACAGATTCACCTGACTGTTTCAAGGTTTCGGGACGCGGAGAATTGCATCTCAGCGTGCTTATCGAGAATATGCGCCGTGAAGGATATGAGTTTGCGGTAAGCAAGGCAGAGGTCTTATACAGACAGGACAGCAAGGGTAGAAAGACAGAACCCATGGAAGTGGCTTATATAGATGTTCCGGAGGAGTTTACCGGCGTTGTCATCGAGAAGCTGGGTCAGCGAAAGGGCGAACTCCAGAATATGACGCCTATAACAGGAGGTTATACGAGGCTTGAGTTTTCTATCCCCGCACGCGGGCTTATCGGCTACAGGGGAGAGTTTATGACAGATACCAAGGGTAACGGTATTATCAATACTATCTTTGACGAATATGCTCCTTATAAGGGTGATATCCAGTACCGCAAGCAGGGTTCGCTGATCGCGTTTGAGTCGGGAGAATCCATAACTTACGGTCTGTTCAATGCTCAGGAACGAGGGACCCTGTTCATAGGCCCGGGCGAGAAAGTATACTCGGGAATGGTGATCGGACAGAACGGCAAGCCCGAGGATGTAGAGATAAATGTATGCAAGAAGAAACAGCTGACTAATACCCGGGCGTCAGGTTCTGATGAGGCATTGCGCCTCACTCCGCCGAAGATATTAAGCCTTGAGCAGGCGCTTGAATTTATTGATGCGGACGAACTGCTTGAGATCACCCCCGAGAATTTGCGCATAAGAAAGAAAATACTTGATCCTACATTAAGAAAGAGGGCAGGATTCAGAAAGGAATAAGAGGAAGCTTAAGATGGAAGAAAAAGGAATCAATTTATTTGCGATACCCGTATTTACATTTATTCCGCCCAAATACAGGCAGTTGGTACTTGAGAGCGGCGGAAAGATATTTGCAGCACTGCTTATATGGTTTATCGTGCTGAATGTGATAACCGGAATTGTGGCGTCAAATGCCATAAATGAAATAAAGGACGCGATTGAGCAGGAAATGCCGGATTTTGAATTAAGTAATAGAAATCTTACTATCGCAGAACCCTTTGGCTATGACGAGGATGATGTATATATGGAGGCAAATGACGAGCTTGACGACATTACAGCCGCGAAGCTTGAGGAGATGGCTAAGGGTGGTAATTATACCTCGGTAATGCTGTTTGGAAGAGACTCTGCCGGAATGTACTCAGAGGGGCAGACCCGTGTGATCAAGTATTCTGATCTTCCGGAATTTAAGATATCCAAGAGCCTGCTATGCGACCGCTGGCTGCCAATGCTTAAACCGATAATAGTTGTATTTTTTATATTTGCGGCTTTTGTCTCGATAGGTATCTATTATCTTGCGGCTGTGATCCTTCAACTGCCCGCTTCATTCATGGCAAAACAGTTCTTTAATTTTGAACTTGACAACACCGAACGTTTACGTCTTACCGTGCTTGCCAAGTTCCCCGTATTCTTTGTCGTATTTATTGTTGAGAAGCTGGGTCTGCCTGTAAATTTCTGGGTAAACCTCATTCTTCAGCTTGCCATGATCGCACTGGTACTCAACTTTTATACAAAAGATGAGCCGGAGTATGATGTTGTAGGTTAAATCCGATGATTGTTTTTGTTGACTGATTTTTTTGATTTTGTTATTATACATAAGGTGATGTAAGCACTAT
>JAFXVI010000003.1 GCA_017524595.1 Lachnospiraceae bacterium
ATCTGATGCGCCGCCTCTTCCCAGGCATAATTATCGAGCTTCTGAATGAGTCCGTTGCTCTCAAACAGCGGGATAAAATCACCCGGGCTTATCATTCCCTTTAAAGGATGTTTCCATCTGATAAGGGCCTCCGCACTCCTTAATACCGGCTTATCTCCCAGTATGCCGTACTTTGGCTGATAAAACACGACCAGATCCTTATTACTTATTGCCTCGTCTATCTCATTTATCAGCTCCTCATGATACTTCGAACGCTCATACAGTTCGCTTGAATACGTGGTCATCGACTTCGTATAGTCACCTCTGATACGGTCACACGCAAGCTTGGCCCGATCAAACCATGATTCCACTTCAATGTCTTTATCAACATTCGGATACACTCCCATCCTGACTCTTATCTTGGCCTTCTCGGACAGTTCGGGAATATTCTCCTGAATCTTTGCCATTATATCATCGTAGCTGAACTGATGCTGACAGTATACATAGAATGTATCCGCCTCAGCCCTGCATCCTATACCTGCAACATCCTTAAAGATACTCATGAGGATTGCAGCCAGACCTTTAAGTACATCATCTCCCGTTTTACGTCCGTACATTTCATTAATCAGATGAAAATGGTCAATATTAAAGACCACCGCATCCATGAGCGTATCTTTGTTATACTCTTCGATCTGTCTTATGTATTCATAGAAAAAATCACGCGAATAAAGTCCCGTAAGATGATCCTTCTCTGTGGAACTGATTATCGTTTTATCTTCAGACAACTCAATGATACGTTCGCATCTTGCAAGTATTACCTCCGGCATATGATAGGGCTTGGTGATAAAATCAGCCGCTCCGAGATTAATACTCTTAACCTCCGCATCCGCTTCCGATGTCATCACGATCACCGGTATGGATCTCAATTCATTATCCGAACGTATCCGGTTTATGAATTCATATCCATCCATCTTTGGCATAAGAAGATCAAGCAGGACAAGAGAAAATCCCGGCTTGCTGCTCACTAACAGTTCATAAGCCTCCTGCCCGTCATGGGCATATGAGACTTCGTACTTCCCGCACAGGATGTTACCGAGTATCTCGCAGTTTATTATCTCGTCATCCACAATAAGTACGCGGCGCTTATGTCCGCTTGTTTTTCTGAAATGTTCCATATTCTCCTCCGGATAATCTTGGTATTCCTATTATATCAGAAAATGATCTTTTGTATCATACCAGCTCTTCAAGCGTACTGACCAGCTGTTCCGGTTCGACAGGCTTACTCAAATGGGCGTTCATCCCTGCCTGGAGCGACCGCTGGACATCTTCATCAAATGCATTTGCAGTAAGTGCGATTATCGGGATCTTTCCTGCATCCTCTCTATCCATTGCGCGTATGGTTGCTGTTGCTTCAAGTCCATCCATCTCCGGCATCCGCATATCCATAAGTATCGCCGAATAATAGCCCGGCTCATGTGATCCAAACATCTCCACCGCAATCCTGCCGTTCTCTGCAATGTCTGTTTCCATCTGGTTCATTTTAAGGACTTCCTTCATGATCTCAGCATTTATAAGCATGTCCTCAGCCAGCAGTATACGGCATCCCTTAAGATCTGCCTTCTTCACGCCTTCCTTACCTGCAGACTTCTTCTTTTGTGCCGCCCTGAATTCATCTATAAGGTTTCCGGCAAACAACGGCTTGGCCACGAAGCTGTCAACTCCTGCTTCCATAGCTTCATCCAGGATATCGTCCCAATTATATGCTGTCAGTATGATGATGGATGATTCATCCCCGACTTCCTTTCTTATGGCGCGGGTTGTTTCAACGCCGTCCATATCAGGCATTTTCCAGTCAACTACGATAAGATTATACGGATCATGTCTTGCATGTCTGAGCTTTATCATATCAAGAGCTTCTCTGCCTGACAATGCAATCTCCACATGTATCCCTTCCTGTTCAAGTACCAGCCTTGCATGATCGCATGCGATCTCATCGTCATCGATCACCAGCACGCTGAGTTCATTCGGTTTTATTTCATTTTCCTCGAAATTCCCGGATGATTTCTTCCCTGAGTCGATCAGTGTAAGCGTTACCGTAAATACCGTACCCTTTCCTTTCTCGCTCTCTACTTCGATCTTGCCGTTCATCATATCGACAATGTTCTTGGTGATCGCCATTCCAAGACCTGAGCTTCCGTACTTATTCATAGACGTCTCATCTTCCTGGCTGAAGGTCTCAAACAGCTTGGGAAGGTATTCGCTGCTCATTCCGATACCAGTATCGCTTATCTTAAAACATATGGTTGTCTTATTATCATAGGACGCCTTCTTTTCGACATAGAACCTGACACTTCCGTTCTCTCCGGTAAACTTTACCGCATTGCCCAGAATATTGATAAGCACCTGCTTTATCTTGATCTGATCACCCACATAATGATCATTGAAATTACCCTTGAGTTCGCAGCTGTAATCAATCTTCTTATCCTCACACTGCCCTGAGAACATGACATTTATCTGCTCGATCATCTTGGAGAATGAGAACTCCTCATTCTTTATGACCATTCTCCCGGATTCGATCCGCGACATATCCAGTATATCATTGATAAGTCCGAGAAGATGTCTGGCGGAATCACCTATCTTCTCAAGATATTCTCTTGTTTTTCCGGAAAGATCGGGTTCATTAAGTGCCAGAGAATCAAGACCGATGATCGCATTCATCGGAGTTCTTATCTCATGGCTCATGTTTGACAAAAATACTGTCTTGGCCCTGCTTGCTTCCTCCGCTGCATCCAGGGCATCGGAAAGCGCCTGATTTTTCGCTAACGAATCCCTCATTTCCGCATCTATGTTAGTAAATCCGGCTCCGACCGCATGTACCGTATCATTCTCCCTGTCCTCAGGATGCCTTACCCCGGCCATCCTGAGCATTTCATACGTTTCTTCACCGTTTCGGTTGATCATATAACGTATGGTTATTACCTTATTCTTCTTAAGGCCTTCCTTTACAGATTCCGGATCTACGAATTTAAGAAAAGCTTCCCGGTATTCCTCAGTGACAAAGCGCTCCGCATAATCCGTCACAGCATCCAGATAATCAAATTCCTCATCCTGTTTGATATCGGCTATCTTCATCTCATTGCGGTAACAGATACCCCTTCCGGAATCCAGATCGATATAATATACACTCAGATAATCCGAAGCCAGCGCAGTTATCATATTATCCTGCTGTGTACGCATTTTTTCCTGCTTTAGAAGCTCATCCTGAAGGGCTATACGTTCCTCAAGCTCCTGCTGCAGAAGCTCGGATGTTTCTCTCTCCGAAGCAAGGCGTACCGCCTTTCTCGTCTGCACGATCATTACACCTGAAATGATCAGCAGCACCACAGCGGTCAGAAGTGATTGGATGAAACTTCTTCTTATGATACCTTCCGAAATATTCTGCATCTGTTCGCTGATCACGCTTTCGCGGATCAGATATGTGAGCATCCAGTCCGTACCCCGTACAGGAACATAACTGAGTGTTTCCCTTATCCCGTTGTACGTAAAAGATACCACGCCCTCTTCCCCATTCGTGAAGTGATCTTTTATCGTATCAAACGAGTATCCCTTTTCAAATTCTGCCTTCTCCATGGCGGTCAGAAGATTGTCATCTGCGAATAATCCCCCCAAAACCAAATCTGTCAGAGCCTTGCCGTCACGTGTATAGATATTGCAGAAGGTCGTATTGTTATTGTCTGACCTTAAGGACAGCGTATCGAGGAAGTTGTCCATATCTATCTCCATAAAGCAGGCAACAAGGATGCTTCCTTCAAATCCAAGCCTGTCAACAGGCATTGCGATAACAACCTTCTTATCGTCACTGTCTTCATTTTTCAGTGATATTTCCGGCTTCGATATAGTTACCGGATCAAAACGATACTGATCTATATCGGTTCTGGTCCCGCGCGAAGTATAGATGATCCCGTTTTCATCCACAAACGCGAACTTTTCAAGACCGTAGAGCAGCTTCATCCTTGCCTGATATGCCTGTAGATTCTCAACAGAACTCAGATCGCTCTTCTCAAGCATTCCAATGGCTACATCCATGTCATCTATATAGTTATTAAGCGTAGAAGAAACCACCTGTTCGCGCCTGCCCGCAAGCTCATCAAGATACAACAGGCTTACATTACGGACAGCCTTTTCGGTATCCCTTCCTGCCAACCGTCCTGAAAATATGGTTCCGGCTATAAGTATTGCGGCAACAATAGTACTGCCGATAACAACAGCCATTATAATTCCGCTCTTTTTTTCAGATTTCATTTATTCGATCCCTTCTATACTGGTCATGAGCTTCTCTTTAGCGCTATGAGTCAGCTGCTTAATATGCCATTCCCTGCTCATTGCTTCCTCTTTGGTCTCAAATTCCTCGTAATATACCAGTTCAACAGGCAGACGGCTCCTTGTGTACCTGGCTCCCCTGCCTGAATTATGTACCTTTATCCTGTTTTCAAGGTTATTCGTATATCCCGTGTACAGTGACCCGTCGCTGCACCTTACCATGTATGCATAATACTTCACTTCTTGATCACATACCTCTCCTCACCGTTCATATACGCTCTGATATTAAGATATACTTCATGCATAAGCCTTGTTCTTGCTTCAACAGTCGCCCATGCAATATGCGGAGTCACCAAAACATTTGGGTATTCACTTAAAATTATAAGCGGACTGTCCTTCCTCATTGGCTCACCGTCTATGACATCAAGCGCAGCTCCTGCGATCTTACCGCTTTTTATGGCTCTCACCAGCGCCTCTTCATCCACTATCGGACCCCTGCCCATATTTACAAGATAGGCGGTATCTTTCATCTTATCAAAAGCTTCGTCTGAAAACAGGTTTCTTGTATTGTCATTAAGCGGCGCATGTATAGATATGATATCAGATGCTTTAAGGAACTCATCCCATGAAAGCCTCTTATACTTATCATCGTCATGCTTCCCGCCGGTTGAATAATAAACCACTCTGCACCCGAAGGCTTCAGCCACAGCCGCAACTCTTCTGCCTATATTACCAAGCCCTGCGATCCCCCATATCTTCCCTTCCAGTTCATTAAAATACTCGTCAAAATGAGTAAAGATCGCACAATCGCAATAATGCCTGTTCCTTACATAATCATCATAATATCTGAGCTTCTCATAGATATAGAACAGCGATGCAAAGGTATGCTGCACAACGCTTGATGTCGAATACCCTACCGCATTGCATACTTTGATCCCCCTGCTGTTGCAATATCCGATATCTATGTTGTCATAGCCTGTTGCCGTCACACAGATAAGTTTAAGATCTTTCAGCCCGCTTATAGTCGATCCATTTATCGGAAGCTTGTTTACTATAAGTACTTCGGCGTCCCTGCTGCGTTCTTCTATTTGCTCCGGCTTCGTGATATCATAAGCCGTAAAATCTCCCAGATCATCAAACTCCGACAGATCAACATCCGGGCCTACATTCATTATTTCAAGCGCAACGATCTTCATGCTGTCAGCCTCTTTAATTTCATTATTCTGCGATCCGGACTATCCCGGATCATTCCCTATCCTTCAACCGACCTGGTGATCCCGACTATGAGCTGCGGACCGTCTTTCTCCTTAACCAATCCGGCTCGTAAGCTTATCTTTGTTGGTACATCATTTATCATCAGCCTGTAATGAATGTTGTATACTTCGCCATTGTTCACCCGGTCAAAGATCTGTTTTTTTGAGAAAACAGACATGAAATAATCAAAATCATCAGGATAGATAACTCTCTGGCTGTCCCTCATGGAATCGGCAAAGAAATCAAGACCCACCTTGGAAGTCTCAAGCTCTGAATAATCCCTGGACGCACTGTACTGCATATAATTGCCGCTGTCTGGATCGACCGTATATATCGCGATAAAGTCACCCATAAGAGCAGATATCCTGGAATAAGTGATCTGTTCTTCCTTAAGCCTCTCTATGGTCTCCTGCTGTCTCATCTGCGCATCGACATTATTCACGCCTATGATAATATGTTCATCATCATTATACATACGGACGATCTTCATATTGACAAAAACCGGATTTCCTTTGACCATCAGCCTGTACGAAAGCACAAAGACACCATTCTCGTCAACATTCTTCATTATATTCTCTTTTGTAAATAAATTGATGAAATTATCCCTGTCTTCAACATATATCAAATCCATTGCATCCCTGCGTGCCTCGTTGAAAAAATCATCTCCGTGGCGTTCCGCTGATAAACCCCTGCCGCCGCTGTCATGCGAATATTCTATGAAATTTCCTGTCTTAATATCCACATAATAAAGGTAGATATAGTCGGAAGACAGCGCCTGCGCAACATTGGCGAAAGTTACCGGATTCTCTCTCTCCGATATGATATCCAGCACCGCAACTACATATGCCGATATCTTCTTTGCCGGATTATCGATCATTTTCATGATCATGCCGTGTACTGAGGACCCGTCATCCAATTTCTGATCCAGAAAAACACGATGACCCGGTTCACTGCACTCCTTAAAAATGTTAACCAGTTCCGTACTGACCTTGTTGCTGAGATTCTTCACCAGCCTGAATCCGTCTGCATAATTCTGTACCGAATATCGGTCCAAAAAATCCCTGTATGTTTTGTTACAGCGTACAACACTGATATTCTCACCGTCATATTCATATACAGCCATCGGGATAGTATTAAAATACTGTTTGGAAGATTCTGCTTCTTCACTGGGGACAGAACTTAAGTCATACAGATTGATCGTACCTATGATCCGGTTGTATTCCTCCTCATCCGGATTCTCATAGCCAAACTTCATACCCGTCCTGAACTTTTCCCAGATATCCTCGACCGGAACAGGCTTACAGAAGAAATAACCCTGCATCTTCGTACAACCTATCTCATTAAGAAAATCAACCTGCTCAGCTGTCTCAACGCCCTCGCATATGGTTTCGATACCCAGGCTTTGAGCCATTCTCATAAGTTCGGTCAGGATTATCCTCGATCTCGGACTTGTTTCAAACTGTCTCATGAAACGCATGTCGAACTTAATAAGGTCAAACTGCATCTCCTGAAGAAGATCCAGCGATGAGTATCCGCTGCCAAAATCATCCATCCATACCTTGAATCCGAGATTCTGGAATCGTTCGATCTGCTCCTTCATGAAATCGAAGTCTTTTCCGATAACACTTTCCGTTATCTCTACCGTAACAAGATCTTTGGATACGCCTGCGCTTACAAACCGGTTATTAACCTCTTCCACTATATCGCACATCTCAAAATCAGTTCTTGACAGGTTGATGGATATGGGAACCGTGGTAATTCCTTCCTCCTCCTGCTTCTTTATCCGCTCGATTATGATATCGACCATGTGCAGGTCCACCTTGTATATAAGCTTCGTATCCTCAAGGATCGGTATAAAATCGGCAGGTGAAAGCATACCCCTCTTTGGATCGAACCATCTTGCCAGGGCTTCCTCATCACACACCTTCCTGCCCACGGTTCTGACGATCGGCTGATAAAAGGCCTTGATCCAGCCCTCGCTTATTGCCCTGTCAAGGTTTTCAACTATATACTGACTGTTCATCTCTCTCTGGAGCATCTTTTCGTCGAAATAATTAAAGAATGAATTGCTGTCATCCGTTTTCAGACTGCTTGCGTATTTGGCCCTGTCGCAGGCAAGCGACGCCTCAACCAGTCCCATGGAATCCGGATATATACCAACCTTTAAGGGAAGCGATCTGCCGCCGTTTAGGAGTCTGGTATCCCTGAATATCTTATTAAGCTTTTGTTCAAGACCCTCGGCCATGGTATATATGGCAAAATGATCCTGTCCGAATCGGCTGCAATTCTCCTCTCCGAATGCTTCGCTGATGATAGATGCAAACTCTTTAATAAGTACATCGCCCTCGGCAAATCCATACTTCTTGTTATAGTACTTCATTCCTTTGAAATTCATGAACACAAGCGCCGACTGTATATTCTGGCAATGCATGTTGTTACGTCCTATCTCGGCAAGCTTGAAGAAATATGTCATGCTCGGAAGACCTGTCAGATAATCATAATTCATCTCGCGGAAGAGATTTCTCTCACGGAATACCTCATCGACACCTCCGTCCGCAGAATGCCCGATCCTGTTTTCATTAACGCGTTCGGGATTCTGTTCATAGAAGAGGCGCTTATCCTCATACATATTCTCATCGGCGCGTCTTAATGCCATACGTACATTACGGCTGTCGTCTTCCACGCTTCCACCGATCGCAAATATGACATTTTTGTATTTCTCACATGCTTTCCTTATATCCCTGATCTTTTCATCAAGACCTTCTTGTGTAACGCCCGTTACGATTATGGCGAATTCATCACCTCCTGCACGGAATATGCTATTTTCTTCAAACACTTCTCTCAGTGCGTTTGCAGCATTCTTAAGCAGAATGTCCCCGGCATTATGTCCCTCTATATCATTAACTGCCTTTAGTCCGTTAAGATCGGTAAAGATAACGCCGACAGACGTCTTATCCGTCTCACCTGAATTACACAGCCTGTCAACGTAATTGTTCATCTCATTACGGTTCATGACACCTGTCAGAAGATCCTTGGAACTCAACATTCGCAGACGATCCACCAGGTAGTAATTACCGATCTCCGAACCAACGATGAATGTGGTAACTTCCAGTGTATCCTTTATCTTTGTAGCACGCTCCTTATTAAAGTTAAGCGCCCACATATATCCTAGAAGCTGGTTTCTTGATTTCAAAGGGAAGAGAACTATATTTTGAGCACCTGCCTGTGTAAGGGATCCATACCATACCGGATTTCTCTCCCTGACGATTTCCATATCCTGTTCATCCTTGGCTATCAGACAATTGCTGCCCGCGATCGTCGAACTCCATGAATCAGCTATGTCATAGAATCCTTCATCGAGATAATTCTGCATAGGCAGAAGCGTCGAACCTTCGGCAAAAGCCTCACCCAGGACCCTGCATGAACGCTCAAATTCATCAAGAACCAGGATACAGCAATGTTCTGCCTCACACAGCTCCCGTATACCTTTAACAACGTCGTTCATTGTCGCCTTAAAGTCATTCGTGCCGCGAAGCCTTATACAGGTATCCAGAACAGCTGCAGCCGTATCGGAAGATAAATTATTGGACATCTGCTCTGAATCGGCTTCAAAGCTTATCTCCATCATGTAAAGGCAGTAACTTAAGTTCTCTTTATTCTCCCAAAGAGGAATGAACATCATATTAAACCACACGCTCATCCTGTCGGGGTGGGCATATGAATGAAGACACTTTTTCTCGACTGCCGCGCGGTAGCAATAATCCTCGAAATTGAGATCTCTGGTAAGATAATCTGTGTATTCGGAATCGGGTACGAATTTTTCCTTCAGCATTTTTGTGCCCGGTGCCGGATGTTCAATGGAGTCGATATATACTTTATTTCCGGTTACTATATGGAACTTACCTCGCTTTCCGTCGGGAAGTGTCTCGACCGAAACAACGCAGGTCATCGCCGACATACCGTCAACTATAGTCTGAAAATCCATATCTTCTCCTCCTTCGTATTATCCTCTTTCCACATCGCATCATGTATTAATATATCCATCCTATACCGGTCCGAATCCCGTACTTGCCGCATATAGCAGGAATACAAAAGCAACCAGCCACCAGATTATGAACAGCGGGAACAGGTATTTCACCCACTTACTGAAAGGCACACGGCATATCGCCAGTGCAGCCAGTATCTCTCCTCCGGTAGGCGCCATTATATTAGTGAATGCATCACCGAGCTGATAAGCAAGAACTGCCGTCTGTCTGGTCATTCCGCCCTTGTCAGCAAGTGCAGTCATAAGAGGCATTGTGATCGCCGCCTGTGCCGAACCCGACGGAACAATGACATTGAACAGCTCATGGAAGATAAACATGCCTATCGGCATTACCGAATCCGGGAACTTCTGAAGTATCCCATCAAGTGAATGCAGTATCGTGTCCATAACATTGGCATCTCTTAGAAGAACTATCGCTGCATTTGCCAGGCCTATCATAATACAAGGCAGCATCATGTCCTTACAGCCTTTCACAAAATATTCGCATATATCCTTAGGCTTAAGTCCGCCTAATGCACCGCCTATTATTCCAACGGCAAGGAAGATGGCTGCAAGCTCATCAACATAGTATCCCCATTTGATTATCCCGAATACCGCAAAGATCATTCCAAGCAGGAATGCTATCAAAGCATATATCTGACGGTGTGAAAGCTTGCTTATATTATCAAGCCTTATCTTTTTACCTTTATTGAATTCCTCATCATACAGATATGATCCGGAGAACTTCGGATTGACCTTCACCATATGTGCGATCCACATTACATATGCGATAGATACGATCTCAAGAGTTATAAACAGGACTATCCTTAACCCCATTCCCGAAAACAGCGGGATATCCGCGATCTTTTGGGCTGTACCTTCTGTAAAAGCGTTCGTTATCGATCCAGCGTAACCTGCCGTGGCAGAAATAAAGATGATCCCGACTGCCGTAAGGGAATCATATCCCACCGTGATACAGCATGCCAGTATAAGCGGAACAAAAACAAGAAATTCTTCAAAATTGCCGCAGAACGCCGAACCGCAGCCGAAGCATATCATCAGTATCGGTATAAGGAGTATCTCCCTGCCTTTAAGCTTTTTCAAAACGTTGGCAATACCTACATTTAGCGCACCTGTTCCGTTTATTATCGCAAACATCCCTCCGATAATGAGCAGGAAGAAAATGATCCCTGCCGCTTCCTGCATTCCCAGGGTAAGAGACATAAGGAGCTGGAGTACTGAAGCAGGCGTCCTTTCAATATACTGGAAGCTGTCAGGAACAACTATCTCGCGTTCCGTTTTCTCATTTACCACCCTTTCATACTGACCGGCAGGTATGATATTCGTCAGAAAAGCGCACAGCACAACAACTATGACCATCAGCAGCATGGGATGGATCGCTTCCTTTTTGACCCCCTTTTCATTATCTTTTGTAAAATCAGGTAATATCTTCAGCATAACGCTTACCCCCTTTATTTATAATCCAAGATTATTGAGGAACTCTTCATCTTCTTTGGCCTGACTGAGCTTTGTCTCAGAAACTTCTTCAACCATTTCCACCTGCTCCCTGTTTACTTCCAGATTTCTTACCGCTTCATCAACCTTATCCTTATCAAGCTCGTTCTTTTCGGCAAGACTGAAAAGTGCATCCACAACATCATCTTCAAGCTGTGTTCCCCTTATCCTCTTTATCTCATCCAGCACAACCTTTATATCCAACTGCTTTCTGTACGGCCTTGTGGAATACATGGCATCAAAAGTATCGGCAACGGCGATCATCCTTGCAACTTCCGGTATCTCTTCTCCCTTAAGTCCGTTAGGATAACCCTTGCCGTCCATTCTCTCATGATGACATCCCGCACCGACAGACAGGTTCTTTACTATGGTGACATTCTTAAGCATGTGCGCACCGTTAACGGCATGCGTCTTCATTATCTGGTATTCTTCATCATTAAGACGCTCGGGCTTATTAAGTATCCTGTCCGGAATACTCAGCTTGCCTATATCGTGCATCAGCGCTATATGGTAAAACTCATCTATCTGTTCCTGTGTATATCCTCTCTTTTCTGCCAGCTCCTCTGCAAGCAGTCTTGTATAATACGCTACACGGAAAGAGTGACCCTGATTCTGCTGATCCCTTAGATCAATGCTCTTGGCAAATGTATGCATGATCTGGTCGATGAACTTCTTGTCTTCCTGCTGCTTTAAGATAAGAGCCTGCTGCCTGTTCGAGAACATCCTCCACATCGCGATCCCGGTAGCTCCAACGCCGAGGATCACTAAAACCAGCCAGAATACCGAGCTGTCATATACCGAACGTTCCTTGGTTATCCCCAGGGCTATCGATTCTCTCTTATTACCTGTCTTATCATCGATCACGCTCATCTGAAAAACATATCTTCCGCCATCAAGGTTCGTATAGCTTATCTGCTGAAGATCCTGTTTGTTCGTGATTATAGGTTCGTTATCAAAGCCTTCAAGACAATAGCTGATAGTCGGATTGGACAGTCCGTATGAAAGCGCATAGGCATTGATAACAAGACGCTTGCTTCCTGCCGGGATGGAAACGGTGTCGCCCGGATTTACCATTATTTCCCTGTCGTCCACTTCCACGGAAGGGATAACCAGGCCAATCTCTTTGCTCTCCGGATCATCCTCGTTGATATTGACTGCATATACCCCTGTCGTTCCTGCTATATACAGCATACCGTCATCGCCCAGATAATCCCTGGAATTACCTGTTGCAATATACGGCAGTCCGCTTCTTAAATTATAAAAATCATAATCTATCCTCTCATTGGTCATAAGGTCTTCAAGAGGAGTTATATAAATGCCGTTGGATGCAAGTATCCATGCATCATCATGTTCATCGATAAAGATGTCATAATTATTGGAATACGGAAACTTCGTCACGGCAAATATGATGCCGTCTTTCATAAATTCAATGGAATTGGAAGTGATTATCCACAGCATTTTATGCTGTTCATCCCATTTTATCCTGAGTACCACCTCACTGGTAAGCCCGTCCTTAATGCCTATGTGGGATACCTTGTTGTTCTCTATAACATAGATACCGTCGCCGTCGCTTCCAAGATACAGAATGCCCTTATCGTCCTCTCCTGCCGTAAGTATCTCGGTCGTGGTTATTCCGTTCTCCTCACCGTAATGTGCACTGACCCTGCCGTCTGCAACTATGAACAGGCCATTGCCTGTTGCTGCTGCAATGCTGCCGTCATGAAGCGGCATACAGGCCCTTACACGGTTGGCATCAAGTCCGTTTTCCTCATTGTAAATGATCGTGGAACCATCCTTCGGGTCGTAGCAAACAAGTCCTGTATCTCCATGTGTACACAACCATATCCTGCCGTCAAGATCATTCTTAACACAGCGTATCCTTGCATTATCAAGCAGCGTGGTAAGGTCGTTTGTCACAAGAGAATAATCACTCATATCAAGTATTTCCAACCCGCTGTCTGTTCCCAAATATAGCTTGCCGTCATTTACACAGGTTGAATTGACGACTCTTGAATCCAGACCTGCCAGCTTGCTTATGTCAATGAACCTGTCCGGCACTATCTTCATGACGCCTTGTCTGGTCGAAGTAAACCACAGGTTGCCCTCATGATCCGTCATTACATTCGAAATGGAATAATTCATCGGCGTATCCTTGATCTCATGATACCTGCCTGCAGTATCGATATAACCAAGGCCGTTAGTTGCCGTTATCCACATGTTGCCGCCTGCCCTTACCATGGAATTGATATTCTTCTGCGGCGCTACTGACTGAGTACCCAGCTTTCTCATGTCCCTTCCGCTTATCGTAACAGTCAGGATATCAGACTCCATTGTTCCAAGGTACAGAGTACCCGGCTTATCGGGATCCGCATACAGAGAATTCACCTGATCCGCGCCAAGATCATCCGGCGCATAATATGCTGTCACCCTGTCATCCCATATAGTGAACAAAGCCCCATGCGATGTAAGACCGTAAACATTCCCGGCGCTGTCTTTTGTAAGATTGCTGATATATTCCTGATTCAGCTGGGAATCGCTTATCGGATACATATCCAGAGTCTCACCGTCTATATACGCAAGACCCTGTGTAGTACCTACTATGATATTTCCGTTATTATCCGCGACCAGAGAACGGACAGAGTGCGATGCCATTTCATCTACCTTGTCAAATATCCTGATCTCGCCCTTGTCATACAAGGCGACGCCTTTTTCATTGGTTCCGATCCAGACCCTGTCCTTATCGTCAACATACAGGCTGAATACACTGGATATTCCTGTTGTGGAATCAAAACGGTAGAAATTGGTGCCGTCATACCTTATAAGTCCGCTGTAACCTCCGAGCCATATAAAGCCCTCGCTACTCTGTGCTATGGCATTCGCCTCTGAAGTCGGCATACCGTTTGTGGAATCGTATAAAATAGAAGTGTAATCAGAGCCTGTTCCGAACACATCACGGCTCGGCACAGCTGCTCTTATATCATGATTAAATGCAGAAATGCCTAAACAGACAGCCGCTGTAAGGCAGACTGCTGTTTTTATGACTTTTCCCACATTAATTCCCATAACTCTCATCATTATCGAAAAATATTCCTTCTTAAATTCAGATATTTCCTGAAAGAATATTTTACCATATTTCCTGCCGTTTGGGAATATTTGCGGGCAGAACGTCCCCCTTTATCCTCTCCTGATACTTTTGTCCTTACGATAACTAGTCCCCGTATATCTGATAGCTGATCTCATCAAGTTCAGCATGGAAGAATTCAGGCCAGCTGTACTGGTTCATGTAATCACCGGTGTACTGATATTTGGACTTCTCTTTCTTATCCAGCCAGTCGTACAGGTCGCACTCTATCCTGTCCGGCACTATTGACATGCTCCCGCGCTGCTTATTAATAACTCCATCTATCTTCAGCTTTCGGAATGTGTTCTGCAGATCCTGGCGCAGATTACGAAGATACGAAAGCTTCTTTTCGGGGTCTCCGTCATCTTCCCACAAAGAAGCGATTATCTCACCGTTTGTCGTCTGAGCACCACGGTTGTTTACAAGAACCGCCACAACCTCTTTGGTACGGCTATATTTGAATGCTACCGGCTCTTTGTCAACAAATATCTCAAAATCACCAAAGGTCTGTATATAAACCCTGTTCTTCATCGAGTTTGATGTGGGATAGCGAAGTTCTGAAAGTTCGCGTTTTATATCGGATTCCGATATGCCCTTTATGATATACCCGCTGGCACGCATACGTATCGCATCATACGCAGCCTCCCTGTCCTGAGCGATCATTATATTATTCACAAAAGGCTGGATCTCCTTAAAATATGTTCCAAGATCAAGACCGCCAAGTTCCGGCATGTCAAGTTCAAGAAAAGCAACATCCGGATTCCCGCCTTCTCTCGCTGCCGCAAGTGCGGACAGCGGATCATCAAAGCAGGATATATCTGCGTTGGGACGCAGCTTTGATATTATGCTGTTTAACTTGTCCAGCTCTTTCTTGTCGCAAGAAACGGCGTAAATATTCAATCGGTGCCTCCTTCCTTATTAAACCCTACGGATCTCACCTTCTGTGCTTCCCTGTCCTTTCTTGTCATATGAAGCGGATCAGCCTCACCTATAACCAGCGTATCTCCGTCATTTATTGCCGCATCCCTTAACGGTCCCGCATTAAGATCGGCAATGATCAGGGCTGCAAACCTGTCATAATTATCATCATCTATTATCGGAAAATGATACTTCATCCTGTACCAGTGCCCGGGATCATAACCAATGCTGCCTATATACAGTCGATCGGCAGTATTGGCCACGTCATCAACGGATGCTTTCTGTCCCGGCATAATATCTGTATCTTCGCAGAACAAAACGGCGTATGCCTTAAGTATCCTGTCTCTTACTGTTTCATCTGTCCCATTCTCACTTGCCTTTTCCGTGGGCGTATCCATGACCTTGTAATAATAATCCTGTGCATCGATGTCTTCATCAAAGCGTACGATCGCATCATAAAAATCCCTGTTTATAAGTTTCTCAGACATGACAGCCTCCTTAAATAAAATCAAGCTCCACCGGGCAGTGATCCGAACCATAGATTCCTGTATGTATGACAGCGTCTTTTATACGATCCTTAAAATCATCCGACACTATAAAATAGTCAATGCGCCACCCTGTGTTCTTCTCCCTGGCCTTAAAACGATAGGACCACCATGAATAGATATCTGTCTTATCAGGATAGAAATATCTGAAAGTATCAATAAAGCCTGCATCAAGAAGCTCAGTCATCTTGCCTCTTTCCTCATCGGTAAAACCGGCGTTATGATGATTGGTCTTGGGGTTCTTAAGATCTATCTCCTTATGCGCTACATTAAGGTCACCGCAGAAAATGACTGGCTTTTTTTCTTTTAGTCCGCACAGGTAAGCCCTGAAATCATCTTCCCAGTGCTGCCTGTATTCAAGCCTCTCAAGCTCCTGCTTGCTGTTGGGTGTATAGACTGTTATGAAATAGTAATCGTCAAATTCAAGTGTTATCACCCTGCCTTCATGGTCATGTTCTTCTATTCCCATCCCATAGATAACGTTTACGGGCTTTTGCCTGGTAAAGATCGCTGTTCCGCTGTAGCCTTTCTTTTCCGCATAATTCCAGTATTGATGATATCCAGGCAGATCAAGATCTATCTGTCCTTCCTGAAGCTTCGTTTCCTGAAGGCAGAACAGATCAGCATCCAGCTTCTTAAATTCCTCCATAAAATTCTTATCAACGCATGCTCTGAGTCCGTTCACATTCCATGATATCGCTTTCATCTTACACACTCCTTATGACTTTTCTGCTTTATGATCTGCCATACACTACCTCGGCCATACTTAATAAATCCATCCAAATGAAATCATTTAAATCTCACTTTACGAATCTCAGCTTACCCTTGGTCTCCCAGCGTATCCTGTGGGCTTCATACGGCGTTTCTCCGTCAAGATGTATCTGCTGCGGCTTCATAGTCGCTAAATACATTGTCTTGCATCTGTAGCAGTTTATCTTCCTGAACCTTAAATGGTTCTTGGAATACACCATTGCAACCGCAAGCAGCAGCTTCCATTTAGGCATATCCCTTACAAGACAGACATCCATGATCCCGTCGGTCGGATCGGCATCCGGACAAAACGGCACACCCCCGCCTTCATACATATGGTTCATTCCCACAACAAAAAACAGCTTCTTTATCCGTATAGGCTTCTCATCATCAAGGTATAAAAGAGCCATGGTCTTTTTCCTTGTAAATATCTGCTTGATACCGATAAAAACATATATAAGCTTACCTATACCCAGTCTGTTGAACACCTTCTTAAGGCCGCTCTTTGATACTTCCTTACAGATATCCGCATCATAGCCAACCCCGCAGCTTATAAGGAAACGTCTGGGAGGGTGATCGTCTGCCGTTATCTCTGCGTAATCCACCTGTGTCTCTTCCGGTTCATCAAGGATATGCAAAAGCGCTTTCTCTAAATCCGTATCCACTTTCATATTCAGCGCAAAATCATTCCCTGACCCGGACCTTATGCATGACAGCTTTGTATGCTCAAAATCCTTTATTCCGTTGACTGTCTCATTGAGAGTTCCGTCACCTCCTACAACCAGTATATGACAGTCATCCTTAAGCTCCTTTGTAAGCCTTGAAGCCACATACTCAGCCTGCCCCGGTGCACTCAATATGTGTACATTATATGGGGCATTTTTCTCATTAAGGATATCCTTTATTCTCTTCCAGACCTTAATACCATTTCCGGAAGATGCATCCGGATTAACCAGTATTTCAAGACATTCCGTATATTTGCTTTCCATTTATTTCCCGGCAGACCTTTATATTCTCTTAATAGTTGAAAATAGCTTTGACCGATCCGTATTCACAGCCGGACCGTACTCATATATGCATTGCTGTATCTATGGTTTCCTGTGACTTCTTCACCAAACCATTGTGGCGGTATGTAATTCCCTGCTGCATCCTCATCCGGAAATTCAACCTCTGCGAGTATATTCCCTTTAAAAGGGTCATCGAAAACATCAAGTTCTATCTTAATATCTCCGTTCTCCATCATCCTTGCGATCTCGGGACGTTTATCAAGGTATTCTATGGTATACGCATCCATGTTAAGCGGTATAAGGTATCTTAGCTTGCGTATCATATTTCCGTCAGCCTTTGATACCATATGTTCGTAGGATGCCTTGTCAAGCGGCATGTTATATTCTGTTTTTCCGATCTTCCCTGCAGCATCATTTGCTCGATTGCCGTCCTTACAGCTTCCGTCAGCGGAGTGTTCCGTTGGATTTACATGAGTGCTGCTGTTCTCAATATCGCCCTTATATGTCATGTAATAAACATCATCTTCATGTCTTACCCTTATCGCCGGGAATACGTTAAGATACCCTTGCTCTATAACATGATAAGGATATTTATCCAGATCCTTTGGCAAACATTTAACCAGAAACTTTTTTTCTATCTCAACGCCCATATCTGTTTCCTGCAATTTTCTTCAAAATCCGATATCTCTGAATCTTCTGTCAGCATTTTGCTCACATTACTACGTGTTTCCTGAAGAATTCACATTCATCATCATTACATATTTTAGCACTCTCAAGGCGCATGTTGCAATGGAATACATGATGCAGCGGATCTTTCTTATCGCCATAAAACTTAAAGGTGAAAGGAACCGAATTCTCCATAAGCGCGCTGATCATAAACGGCGCCTGATATTTAAGAAAATCTCCGGGGCAGGTCATTATAAATACCGCCGGATAGTCGCTCGTTACATGCCTCGTAACATCGGTCAGTGCAAGCTCTTTTTCGCTTCCACCCTCATTAAGGAAATCCGCAAGAATAAGAGGCGTATCTTTATCCATCTCATCACCTTTGGTCAGGTCATATTTGCCAAAGTTAAGTGCCACCGCATTAAGCTTCACTGACTGCTCACCACACTCATCAACGGGAAGAGAAAAGTCCGCCACGGGATACTTATCCCTTAGTGCCTTAACATATTCAGGATCTGATACAAGTGCAGCAAACAGTCCCAAAAGATGTCCTCCCGCCGAATCACCTACAGCGAAAACATTGTTTATGTCAAGACCATACTTCTCATGATGCTCATCCATCCACCTAAATACCGTGCAGATATCCTCAAGCTGTGCGGGGAACTTATTCTCAGGTGCCAGACGGTATGAGAAATTCACTACCGCAAACCCTCTCTGTGCAAGACTCATCGCATAATACTGGTACACGCCCTTATCTCCGTATACCCAGGCTCCGCCGTGGACTATCGCAATAACAGGAAGCTTCCTTACCTTACCCCCTGCAACGCCTGCACTTACAGCATCCTTTGGACGGTAAACATCCAGCAGATTAAGCCTCTCATCCGGCCCGTAACTTATATCATCATATCTTACGATATCATCCGGCGTGGTCAGTCCCGCATCCCTGACCATATCCCCCGCCGCAAAATCCTTTCTCATCCTGTCACTGTATTTAGACATCCTGCTTCTCCTTGATCATTTATCTTTCAGATCCCTGTAATAACCTTACATATAACGGTATTTTCTTTCAGTTCGCTATCAAACCGACGTAAATCCCTGATCTTCTACGTCACGCTCTAAAGATCATAGATCATACACTATCTCCGGCAGGGCAAGTGTTACCTTAAGTGCCTGATCAGCGCTTGAGCGACCTGCAAATATCACATATTCTCCCGCCTCAACTACCCTCTTCTTTCGCTTCACATCATAAATCGCAAGCATATCTGGCTCTAATCCAAATTCCGCCTCCCTGAGTTCACCGGGGCGTATTCCCTTAAGCCTTGCAAAATCGATCAGCTGGCATTTCGGCTTCTTTATTTCAGATTCCGGTGCGATCCCGTAAATCTGGACAACCTCATCGCTTACAACATCTCCCGTATTAAGCACTGCCGTATGGACATGCAACATCCCTTCATCAGAATTATATACGGCTGTCATCTTGACATATTTAAACGAGGTATATGTAAGGCCGTATCCGAAAGGATAGAGCGGCTCAGCAGTCATAAACCTGTAAGTACGTCCGCCGCCGATGATATCATAATCATCTATCGGGGGAAGTTCGGCTTCAGATACGGGCCAGGTCTGTACCAGCCTTCCGGCAGGTGCTGTCCGTCCAAACAGTGCATCTGCTATCGCCCTTCCCATATACTGCGAACCTGTAGCCGAAACAATTATGGCGTTAACCTTGCCGTCGGCTTCTTTAATTGCATATGGATAATTAGCCATCATAACAAGAATGACTTTGCATTCACCTGACTTAACAGAAGGCAGTTCCATTGCCGTTCTCCACAGCTTATCCTGTGTATCAGGCAGTGCCAGTGTCGTCCTGTCCACACCTTCCCTTGCCTTTACAAGAGGCTGGTTTCCAAGTGCCAGCAGTATGTATTTTCTGTTCTTTGCTGCATTCCTTAATTCTTCTTCCGCATGGCTTAAAACCTTTAATCTGAAACATGCTTCCGGATAGATAGTATCATCAGGCCTTCTGTTCTTGGCCCTCATAAGCTGGCCCTCGTTGACCGAATCGGGGCCTGTTTCATCAGATGAATGTGTGAACAACTTCCCGTCCTTATACATAACGCGCCGGTTCTTCCAATCGATCAGTGATATCTCATCACTCCCTAAATTTTCTATCCCAAAAACGGTTGTCGGAAACCACTCAAACGGCGTCTCATGATCAGCCTTTACTTCACCGCCCTGAATCGGCGAAGCCAGGTACATTCCCGTAACCTGATCCCGGAAGCTGTAGCAGTTCTCACCCCAGTCTTCAAGGATATACTCTCCCAGATCTGTTTCACTGCCATCCTTATCATATGATATTGCGATCCTGTCACAACACAGTGCACAATCCGTATCCTGCTTAAGCACTGCGTCTATTCCGTTCTTTAACGTACTTCTTTCAAAAGGCATCCCGCTGTACCAGTCAAGATCCCACCGGTCAGACATAGGACCTGCCACCAGGATATCCGAAACGTCAATATCTCCGGGTATCGGAAGCGAACCGTCATTTTTAAGCAGGACTATCGATTCACGTGATAACTCCCTGCATACAGACTGTGAATACTCTGAACCAAGATCTCCATCTTCAACAGAAGCATATGGATTATTGTATGTATCATCAAAGATACCGAGCCTTATCCTTGTCCTCATTGAATTACGGAGGGCATGGTCTATATCCTCTTCCGTAAGCATACCCTTCTCATAAGCACTTCTCACGGCGCTTTCAACCATTACAGGATTATCAAGCATCATGTCAATGCCTGCCTTGATTGAATCCGATATCCCGACTGCATCATCGTCACTGTAATGATGCTCTGTCCGTAGAAGTGTAGGAGCACCGCCGTCGCTTACCGCATGTATAAGTCCGTATTTATCCTTAAGGATATCCTGTATCTCCCGGTTCACCATTCCCGGCACACCGTTTATCTTGTTATACGCCGCCATTACACCTTCGGCATGACTTTTCTTTATGACACGCCTGAATGTCTCAAGATAATACTCGTATTTATTCCTGTCATCAAAGACCGAATCCTTATAGCCTCTGCCATCCTCGGTATTGTTGGCATAAAAATGCTTAAGCACGGACGCTATACGAAGGTGTGCTTTCGGATCGTCACCCTGCATACCCAGTACATATGAGCCTGCCATTTCACCCGTAAGCACGGGATCCTCTCCGTAGCCTTCCTCATTTCTTCCCCAGCGCTGGTCACGCTCAAGATCAACCGTGGGAGCCCATCTTGACAGCCCGCGGTTATCATGATTTTTTGCGATCACCCTTGCCTCGGTACCTGTCACCTCGCCTGCTGCCCTGATCATCTCCTTATCCCAGCTCATGCTCATGCCTATTGGCTGTGGAAAAACAGTGGTAGTAACAGGTGGAAAGCTTTTTTCTCCCGCCTGGTCATTCCTCTGCTGAACGCCATGCGCAGCTTCGCCGCCAAGGAAGGTCTCCTTGATGCCCAGCCTCTCTATAGCAGGCATCCACCCCGTAAACAGCCCGATCTTTTCTTCAAGTGTGAGGCTTTTTAATAAAATATCGAGCCTCTCCTCTATAGGTGTATTGCAATCAGTCAATCTGTTGTTCTCCATCTAATTCTCCTTTTGGTCCCGTGATTATGCCCGCTTTTCCTCTGACAGGCTAATCCTCCTGTACTGTTATGTTAGCTATATCTGTCCTCACATCTTAATGAGTTCATAATCTCTCGTTCCCAGTCCTATCTTCTCGCTATGTTCCAAAGTCTCTTTCCAGCGGATATTCGGATTGGAATCAAGGAAATGATCGTGATGGTGATGCCAGCCTTCCTTCGCAAGGTTATCTCCAAGCTGGCTGTTCCTTATTGGTTCCGCCTTAAGGCACAGGTCGGCACACGCCTGATCAAGCGCGACCGGATCAAACGAAGCCAGCATTCCTATATTGGGAAGGATAGGTGCATCATTCTCCCCGTGGCAGTCACAGTTCGGTGATACATCCATGATAAGGCTTATATGGAAATGCGGCTTGCCATCCAGTATCGCAGCCGTATATTCAGCCATCTTGCAGCACAGCCTTTCCGTCGCGATACCGTTTATATTGCTGATCGCATCAAATGCACAGGCACCTATGCATCTCCCGCAGCCCTTGCATATCTCCTGATCTATCACAGCCTTGCCCGAATCATACGAGATGGCATCCGAACCACATTCTCTTGCACACTGACGGCACGACCTGCACAGATCGGGGTTGACGATCGGCTTGCCCTCATTATGCTGCTGCATCTTACCGGCTCGGCTTCCGCCTCCCATACCAACGTTCTTTATCGCGCCCCCGAAACCCGTCATCTCATGCCCCTTAAAATGCGACAGCGATATGATAACATCCGCATCATAGAGCGCCCTGCCGATCAGTGCTTCCTTGCAGAATTCCCCGTTTGGAACCGGAACTTCCACCTCATCCGTTCCCTTAAGACCATCGGCTATTATAACGTAACATCCCGTTGTCACACTGTTAAAACCGTTCACTTCAGCATTATACAGATGATCCACCGCATTCTTGCGGCTTCCGGGATACAGGGTATTGCAATCTGTAAGGAACGGCTTGCCCCCTAACTCTTTTATAACATCCGCTACCGCCTTCACATAATTGGGCCGAAGATATGCGAAATTCCCAAGTTCTCCAAAATGCATCTTGATCGCAACGAACTTACCTTCAAAATCAATATCCCCGATACCTGCCCTTTTTATAAGCCTCTGCAGCTTAACGCCCTGGCTTACCTCCAACCGTGTACGAAAATCAGTAAAATAAACCTTTGCCTTCTCCATTTGCAGCCTCCTTTGTAATCGTCTGTTAGCACCATCTTTATTTCAGTCTATTTACTTTCATATTACCCATCCTTTTGAATGGAATAGTTCTCTACATAATTGGTCCTCATCACCTTACAATCAGAGACGGACAGCTGTGCATCCACGCCGCATGCAAGAGTATAACGTTTAGCCATTGCCGCTTTTTTTATCAGCAGCTTAAGCGCAGCTGTATCATCCGATCTTTCGGTCATTATCACGCAGCCCGCATTCTTAACAAGAACCGCATCCCTTTTGTTAAGCTCCCTTAAGATCAGATCATTATCATTCTCCACTGCCTTTATCCTGTTGCCAAGCATCTGTGCCATATCGTCGATCTGGGTCACAAATCCCCCAAGATCAGCCATATACAATATATCCGGCGTACTAAAGACTTCCATGTTTACAGATGCGTTAAGCAGCTTCTGATCTATCGCATCCAAGGGTTTGCGGTCATCATTTCTGCCAAGCTTCTCTATAACCGCTCTTTTACATACCTGTTCGAGCAATTGTGCCTTACGGATCGTATCATCTCTGTCTGCACCAACGATCAGGACCCCATGATGCTTCATAAGTATCACCTTTGACCCCTTCTTCATTGCTGCTTTAACATTATCACTCAGTTTTTTCGTTCCGGGCAGTCCGTATTCAGCCACTTCGATCCTGCCAAGAACCTCCTCTTCCTCCGAGCTTAACTTTAAGCCAGATATACCTGCAAGTCCTATCGCAGTTGCATAATCCTGATGTGTATGGATAACAAAATTCACATCCGGATATACCCGGTATGCTGCGGCATGCACTTTCCCCTCACTTGAGGGCTTTCTGTTGCCTTCCCATGTATCATCGTTAAGATTGCAGACCGGCACATCTTCACCCGTCATACCTTCATATCCGAGACCGCTCGGTGAGATCACATATCTGTTCTCATCACATCTGGCACTGATATTGCCCCATGTCCTTGCGACCAGTTCTTTTTCAAGAAGGATCCTTCCGGTTTCGGCAACCAGTTCCCTTAACTGTCTCTCATCCATTATCATTCTCCGTTCTGCTCTTAAAAAATGTAACCACGCTCTCAGCAGCCTTACGGTCCATTGATGGTACTTCCATAAGCCTGTCCACATCTGCATTCCTGATCTCATCGATCGAAGTAAAGCTCTTCATCAGTGCCCGACGGCGTTTTTCACCTATACCTTCTATATCGTCAAGGATCGAATGCACCTGTCCCTTACTGCGAAGTGAACGATGGAATTCTATCGCGAATCTGTGAGCCTCATCCTGCACCCTCGTTATCAGTTTGAAGGCCTCTGATGATCTGGATATGGGTATTTCAGTATTATTATAATATAAACCTCTGGTCCTGTGGTTATCATCCTTTACCATTCCGCATACAGGGATCGACAATCCAAGGTTTTCAAGTACTTTTTTTGCAATATTGACCTGCCCTCTGCCTCCATCCATCAGTATAAGATCTGGAAATCTTGAGAACTTCCCGTATGCCGCTGCCCTTGCATCTTCATCATCTTTCGAAACTGCGGCTGATCCTTCCTCATCTTTGCGCGATATCTCATCCAGTCCGTGTTCAAACCTTCTTGTAAGAACCTCGTTCATGCTGCCGTAATCATCGGGACCTTCAACAGTCTTTATCTTAAACTTGCGGTAATCGTTCTTCTTGGGCCTGCCATCCTCATACACTACCATCGATCCCACCGAATCATAACCGCTTATATTGGATATATCGTAAGCCTCCATACGGCTTATGCCTTCAAGGTCAAGAAGCTCCATAAGCTCCTGCATGGCCCCCTCTGTTTTGGCCTTATTTCTCTTAACCTTCTCTATATCCTGCCTGAGGATTATTTCAGCATTCTTCTCGGCAAGTTCCACAAGCTTCTCTTTCTTTCCCTTTATCGGAACTGTTATCCTGACCCTGCTACCCCTCTTTTCACTAAGCCAGTCGGCGCACAGCTCCATATCCTCCGTCTCAACGGGAATGATAAGTTCCTTCGGGATATATGGCGTACCTGCATAGAACTGCATGACGAAGTTCCTGATAATCTCCTCATTCTCCGTCTGTTCGGTGTGCTTCATATAGTAATGCTCCCGGCCGATTATCTTGCCGTCCCGGATAAAGAACACCTGTATGATAACAGAATCGCCTTCCCTTGCCATTGCGACAATATCCTTATCCTCGCCTCCGGTATCGGTTATCTTCTGCTTCTGCGCTACTGCCCTTACGCTTTCCAAAAGGTCGCGTGTTATTGCCGCCTCCTCGAACTCAAGCGCCTCCGCCTGTTCATTCATCCTTTGCGTCAGTTCGTTTATTAAAGGCTTATAATTCCCGTTTAAAAAATCAAGAGCCCCCTGAATGGACTTCCTGTATTCTTCCCTGCTGACAAGACCCAGACATGGCGCAAGACACTGATTTATATGGTAGTATAAACATGCTCTGCCTGTATCTTTACCGGTTTCAGTATCAGATCCTGTTTTATCATGTATCTCATGTGATACTTGCGACGGAACATAAACATCTTCCTCTGTATATCTGTGATTGCATGTGCGTATCTTATATAATTTACACAGCAGCTCTATCGTATCCCTCACAGAACCCGCAGAAGTATAAGGCCCGTAATACTTTGCGTTATCCTTGCGTACCTTACGGGTCAGAAATATACGGGGATAATCCTCACCGGTTGTGACTTTGATATAGGGATATGTCTTGTCGTCTTTAAGAAGTGTATTATATTTTGGCTGATTTTCCTTGATCAGATTGTTTTCGAGTACGAGAGCCTCCAGCTCCGAATCGGTAACAACATATTCGAACCACGCTATCTTGCTCACCATGTTTCGTATCTTAAGCGTCTTATTCGTGCTCTCGCGAAAATAGGAACGCACACGATTTTTAAGGATGACAGCCTTACCCACATAGATAATGTTGTCATCCTCATCATGCATGATATATACGCCCGGCCTGGCGGGCAGCTTCTTCAACTCTTCTTCGATATCAAACAGGGCCGAATTCATCACTCATCTTCTTCCAGAAATATCCAAATACGCATAACCCTGCAAATCCTATTATATTGGAGATCATATCATTAAAAAACGAAATGATCAGCATGATAAGACATACGCCCGCAAGCGCGAGTATAAGCCATCCACCCTTGACGGCATATTGCTCTTTATCCCTGTAGTTTGCCGTATTCTTAAAACCACGTACGAACCCCGGCTTCTTTGAAATGACCATGTACAGACCAAATGCAAGACACAGCACAAAAGCTATTGCCGCTATCCATGTCATATCCGAATAACCTAAGATTTCCATTTATTCCACCTTATTCCGCAAGTTCCTGAAGCTTCCCGGATATGTTAGTCATTATATCGATTGCTTCTTCTATCTTATCCATATTATTTCTGCTGATCCGGATCGTCTCCTGAGTACTTGCCGTAAATTCCTCGCTTGTAGCGAGCAGTCTTGATGTAGAATTAACGACCTCATCATTTGAGTCCTTGATCCTTGACATATCGTCATTAACTACCTTTAATGTATCACCAAGCTTTAAGGAGCACTCCCTTGACTCATTTATAACTCCCTTAACAAGCTCGACCAGATCTCTCTGTGCGCTTGCCATCTGTACCGTACTTGTAGCCTTTTCAGAAACATCTCCTGCATTCTCTGCCAATTCCTTAAGTATGTTGGTGATCTGTTCCGTAGACTTCTTGGTCTGTTCAGCAAGATGGCTTATCTCTGAAGCAACAACAGCAAAACCTTTTCCTGCCTCGCCTGCCCTGGCAGCCTCTATCGAAGCGTTAAGTGCAAGCAGATTGGTCTGTCCCGAAATACTGAAGATCATATCCGTTATGTTCATAGCTTCATCCGAAGATCTCTGCTGCCTCTCGGCCGCAGATTTCATCTGATTGCCCACTTCTGTTGTCTCAATAGCCTGGGTAACGAGGCTCTCCATATCCGTAAGGCTCTTGGCAAGCATATCTGACATCTGGCCTGACACTTCTACGGCTTCCGTTGTTATCTCATTAGTCTCGTTAAGCAGAGACTGTATCTCACCTGTCATATTTGTCTGAAGTTCAACAGCGCTCAGATTCTCTTCATTCCCCTGTCCAATCTGATCTATCGAATCACACACAAGCCTTGATGTTTCACCCACTTCATCAAGCCCGTCCTTAAGCGAAGCAAAATCAGCCGTAACCTGGTCAGTAACATTCAGTATGTTTTCTGATACCCTTGCCCTCTCGCGTGCGGCAGCTTCCACATTAGCCATATTCTCCCCTATAAATCTGATTAGGAGCCTGGTCCCCATTACAGTCGCTACCATTGTAAGTACCGAAATGATTATCGATATCATTGAAATCTCGATAACATCGGCAACTTCCATCGTTGTAACATTTATAGCAACCCTTATTACATTGAGCACTATAAACGATATTCCAAGTCCAAGGCTTACCTTCCTGTCCAGATAGAGCATGGTCATTATCATTATGGGAATGAGATAAGGAAATACGGTTCCGTTCATTGACAAAAGCAGCATCGCCGCAAACACGATAAGATAACCCACCGCAACAAATTTATGGAAGAACTCCGGCTTCTTAACCTTAAATACAACTATCGATGCTATAAGATTGACAACAGCAAGAATGGCTGGGATCACGCTCTTATACGCCGCCATATCAGAATCCGAGAGCTGGGACATAAGTCCTGCAACTCCAAAGAACGAAGTGATGATAAGTACAATAAGCAGCAGCTTATTGATCTTTTTGGTCTGATTGCTATCGAGAATCGTATTATTCATATCATTTCCTCCTGCTGAAAACCTCAGTCGCTACACTTATATCTTAACAAAACAAAGTCTATTCCGCAACCAAAATACGGCCCCTTCGACTATGATAATGCAAGAGACGGCTGCCGGTTATACATAACCAAACAGCCGTCCCTATCGACTTGGCAAATACCCCTGTTTATAATATCAAATATATTGCCTAGGCCTTCTTCTTGTCCCTGTTGTTGAATATTTCAAATACAACGGCCGCAAGAAGCACAAGACCTTTAACAACCTTCTGCCAGTTGGAGTCAACATTCATAAGGCTCATGCCTAAGTTGATGACACCGATAAGAGTAGCACCTACG
>JAFXVI010000033.1 GCA_017524595.1 Lachnospiraceae bacterium
GATATAAGTCCTACGATACCGGCTCAGGGAGACTGACAAATTGTGACAATTTCGTCTTTAATATCGGTGAGGAATTCTGCTTTGTAGTACCGACAAACAGAGTTAAGGCGGGAGACATCATACTTGCGAACGGCAGACCGAGATGTGTTGTTGAGGCTTCGAAGGACAGGATCACAGCAATAAATTATGAGGATTCAACAATCGAGCAGCTGCTTCCGGAGAGACATATCTTCATGGGAAATACATATTTCTACGGAAAGATAGTTTCAATGTTCGGCAGGAACCAGAAGAAGGGAAAGGGTCCCGGAAAGCTTCTCAAGTATATGATGATCAGTGAGATGATGAAGGGGCAGAGCGGTAACGGACAGTCTTCAGGAGGGATAAACGGACTGCTTCCGCTGATGTTCCTCGGCAAGAGTTCAGACAATATATTTGACGGACTTTTTGATGGGATATTTGATGAAGAGGTTGAGGATGGTGCCGGAGATATTGATGAAGCAGAGTAGAAAGGAGAATGACTATGGGTAGAGGAGTATGGAGAGAAGATTCATTCAGATTTTATTCAAGAAGCGTAGGAAGACAGGTTGATGCGAAGGGCAGACTTGTCGGAAATATGAGTAATCAGGATATGTTTGCGGCGAGAACTCTTGACAAGGTCCTTGATCCAAAGGACGTACTTAGAGAGTGCTGTGATTCTAAGGAACATCCGGAAACTGTTCCGGTAATACTTGCTCTGGACGTAACAGGTTCTATGGGGCAGGCGGCGGTTGAGGTTGCGAAGGAGCTGAATGTCATCATGACAAAGCTCTATGACAAGGTTAAGGATGTTGAGTTTATGATCATGGGTATAGGCGATTTTGCCTATGATAGATACCCTCTTCAAGTATCTCAGTTTGAATCTGATATTAGGATAGCCGAACAGCTGGATAAGGTTTATTTCGAATTCGGCGGCGGTGGAAATGGATATGAGTCATATTCGGCTGCATGGTATTTCGGTGTGAATCACGTAAAGCTCGATGCCTGGGACAGAGGCAAGAAGGGGCTGATCATCACAATGGGGGACGAGGGCTTCAATCCTTATCTTCCGGCACAGAGAGTTGCAGAGGTTATGGGCAGACCGGTGGATGAAGATATCGACTCCATGGCAGTCTACGAGGCCGCCCTTGAGAAATACGATATTTATCACCTGTTTGTAAATCACAGCTACTATCGAAGCGAGGGATATATCAATTCGTGGAACAAGGTTCTTGATAAGGAGCACTTCAGAGTTGTGAAGCTCGACAAGATATCTGATACGATAATTGAAATAGTTAAGAAGCACGCAGGTAAGGAGGCTGTGAAGAAGGACAGAGTTATCTTCCCGCAGGCTGCCGGAATCGCGTGGTGAGACGAATGGTAAATATAGAATAAGTAATGAAATATGCTGATGGTACTGTAGAGTTTGGTTGGTACCATCAGTAGAAAGGAGAAAAATATGGAAGACATCAGAGTTATTATCGGTGGAAACTTCGGCGATGAAGGTAAAGGGCTCATGACACAGTATTTTGCCCGGGAAGCGGAGAGGGCCGGAATGAGTTGCCTGGTGGTCTGCAGTAACGGCGGAGCCCAGCGTGGTCATACTGTCAGAGTATCTGATGAAGTGAGACATGTATTTCACCATTTTGGATCCGGAACCTTTGCAGGAGCAGCAACAGGTCTTCCATATTTTTTCATCCTGAATCCGATGCTTTTCGTGAAGGAGTATTTTGAACTCTTAGAGGAAGCTGAAAAGGTTCTGGGATTGGCAGGACGAGGTCTTCCGGAAGTTTTCGTAGATCCGGAGTGTCCGGTATCAACACCTTTTGATATGATACTGAACCAGATATTAGAAGAAAGCCGTGGAAGCAGCAGACATGGAAGCTGCGGTATGGGCATCTGGGAAACGCTTATCAGAGACGGTATTCGCTGGGACAGACTTACAGAAATGGATGATGATGGCATAAGAAGCTATCTCAAGGACGCCTGCAGGGATCAACTTTGGAAGAGGCTGGAGAGTAAAGGCGTGAAGAAGGTCAGGAATGAGTGGCGCGAGATAATAAATGACGACGGACTGATCGAGCATTATATCGAGGACCTTAGGATTATGCAGAATATATGTAAGGTATTTGATATCCGGTTATTTGATAGCTTTGACAGGGTGATCTTCGAAAACGGACAGGGGCTTCTTCTTGACAGATGCAGGCGCGAATACGGCAACAATACAACACCGAGCAATACAGGGCTTCGCAATCCGGCCGCGCTGCTGAGGGAATATGTGCTCAATAATTATCAGAGCATCGACATGGAGGTCTGCTATGTGACGCGCACATATCTTACGAGGCATGGAGCCGGAAGATTTGATGAAGAGTGCGACAAGGCGGAGATCAATCCGGATATGGTGGATCTGACAAATGTTCCGAATCCTCATCAGGGAACTCTGAGGTACGGAAAGCTTGATAAGGAGGGATTTTTAAAGAGGATAAGAAATGACTTCGACAGCGAGAGACTTCCGGAGAACTTTAAGGTTCGGCGTACGATAGCTGTAACTCATGTAAATGAATATTTGAATGATATTTCCAATGAGGCAAATTATATATCTTATGATGAAAACAGCGTAAACGGCAACAGCTGTTGACGGTACTTATTATTGAAATTATAATAAGAGACGGAGGGCTTGATCATGAATTATCTGATCATGTAAGAACCGATTATGGCTGATGATATCAGTGTGGCTGGATGATAAAAGGATTTTAAACAGGCAGAAGGAGAAGCAATGGGAAAATATATAATGTCTAAGGAAGAGAAGGAATATTTAAAAAAAATATGATGTGTCGAGATATGACAGGCCGTCGCTTACCGCGGATATGGCTGTATTTGCCATACTTACGGGCGAGGCGGCAGAAGAATACAGAAAGGATCCTGAGCAGAAGCTCGGGATTCTTTTGATAAAAAGAGGAGGCTTTCCTTACAAGGGCTATTGGGCGCTTCCGGGCGGCTTCAGTGCGAAGGATGAAAACCTTCACCAGACAGCGATGAGAGAGCTGGTTGAGGAGACGGGCGTCGACACTGCATATCTTGAACCCTTCGGCGTATTCAGCGAGCCGGGCAGAGACCCGAGAGGCTGGGTTGTGTCGCAGGGCTTTCTTGCGCTTGTGGATGAGCATGATACAAAGGTCAGTGCAGGTTCGGATGCGGGCGATGCGGCATGGTTCAAGGTAGATGTCAGCAGGAAGGAACTGAAGAAGCATGTACTGAAGACGAAGGCTGAGATAAAGACGAAATACACGCTTCGTCTGGAGCACAGGGAGACCGGAGAGGTGATTGAGGCAGAGGTGGAGGAAGTGAAGACTTATAACAATCATCACGAAACGGTCAGCTACAGTATTTTGGAGAACGGACTTCTTGCCTTTGACCATGCGGAAATAATTGTGCGTGCCTTCATGTCTCTTCACGAGCAGGCGGCGGATGCGGGAAGGATAATATTTGACCTGATGCCGGAGAAGTTCACGCTTTACAGCCTGCAGGATGCATATGAAATAGTGCTGGGAGAGAAGCTTTTAACCCCGAATTTCAGAAGGAAGATTGCACCGTATGTGATTGAGACGAATGAAACTATCACGGGAGTAGGGCATCGTCCTGCAAAATTATTCAAGAGAAATCTGGATGCTTTTTATGATTGATAATTATTTGATAGAACGGAGAATAGGTATATGGAAAAGTGGTACGAGTATTTATATTATACGGAGAATTCGGCTGTAAATATTGAGAGAGTTGAAAAGGTGGGGGATATCACGGGCAGAGAGACTCTTGCCTATGTTCTGAGGACTCTTGCGATTCATGACATGATCATGCTGAGAGATGAAAAGCAACCTGATGCGGCTATCGTAAGAACTGTTCTGCAGTGGTCTGAGGTTGCAAAGGGCGGAACAGCTAAGGATAGAGCTGAGTGGATTGAGGCGGGGCTTCCGTTGGATATCCATAATATTGCGTCTGCGGAGATTTATAAATCATTTATCGCAGTGGAAATGAATGATGAAGCAGAGAACAATTCCACCGTGCAAATGAATTCCGGATCGAGCGATTCATCGACAGAAACAGCGACTAAAACAACATCAGAATTCAGCGGAATAGTCTACACCTTGATCCGGACTCACGGAATGATCGGACAGTGCCTTCGTGGCGAGGTTCCGGTAGTTAAGAACAGTGAGCTTCTTGAGCTGATACCGGTTCTTGGAAAGGAACGTCTGAGAAGCATACTTTATACCTTGAATGAATGTATAATCGCGGCAGTCAGTGATGAACTGTGGAAGAAGGTTGAGGTGCCAGCGAAGGAGCTTATAGACCGTATTCTGGAAGGTGATCTGACAGAATTTGATGCCAAATACCGTATCGCGAAGCTGCTTCCTAACTTGAGTGAGCTGCCGGAGTCGCTGGAAGAGGTATTTGCAAAGATGTATTTTCCAAAGTATGAGCTGTGGTATTTTGAAGCAGCTCTTTCGGACTTTTCGGCTGATCAGATCGAGGTCATTTTGACAAGGCTTGCCGATCAGCTTGCCGGGCAGATCAGTGAAGCGGATTATATTTCCTTCAAACCGCTCGCAGACAGCCTGTACTATGACTACGAGGGGAAAAAGCATATCAATGTTTATAAGAAAAGGATCATTGAAAAATACATCCGCGACAGCAGCACCGAAAACGTTGATCTCAGCGTCAGTGCAGTGGGCGGTGCAGCTCTTGTGGATTTCAGGTTCTCGAAGGTTTGCGAGAAGCTGATCGAGTTCTGCGTTGAAGCTGAGCAATGCGGACTTCTTACCTTTGAGAAGAGCATAACTGTGCTTTATGATATGTTTGGCTTCAGACGTGATGAGTTTGACCGCCTCAACAATGAGGACAAATACCTTAAGACTATGAACGATGCGGACAGCTCGACAAAATATACGATACTTGATTACGTGACCGGAAAGACCGTTGTGGACGTTGGCTCCGGCGGTGGTGTGCTCCTTGATAAGCTGGAGGAGCAGTACCCGGATAAGGATATAATCGGAACGGATATTTCGACAAATGTCATCGAGGTTCTGAATAAGAAGAAGCAGGCGGAAGGACATAAATGGAATGTTATGAAGCATAATTTTGTCGAGGGGCCTTTTGGAAGTGAGGAGAATAAGGTTGATTCAATCATCTTCTCGTCTATTATCCATGAGATATTTTCTTATACCGAAACGCCTGAGGGAAGGTTCAATATCGAGACGGTCAAAATATCGCTGAAGAATGCCTACGATTCGCTGAATCCTGGCGGACGTATCATTATCCGCGATGGCGTGAAGACAGCGGTGCCGGATACGGACATTCTTACGGTTAACTTTAAGGATAAGTCCGGACTGGATTTCTTTAAGAATTATCTGTCGGATTTTGAAGGCCTTACGGATATCGAGGATAAGCATATTGTGATCGATGAAGAAAAGCTGAGGGTGAGTGGCTGTACGAATTATATCCGTGAGTTTCTCTACACCTATACCTGGGGACAGGAGTCCTACAGTCATGAGGTGCAGGAGCAGTTCGGGTATTTTACCATAGAGGACTTTAGAGAGTGTTTTGAAGAACTTGGGGCGAAGATAATCCGTGCGGATTCCTTCCTTGAGCCGGGCTATCCGGAGCACCTTAATGAGAAGGTCAGCCTGGAGCCGGACAGATATCCGGATTCCAACTGCATAGTGGTAGTGGAGAAACCCGCTGTCAAATGATTCCTCTGATTTGTTTAATTAATATATTTTTTATATACTGAATA
>JAFXVI010000034.1 GCA_017524595.1 Lachnospiraceae bacterium
AGCCTTACCGCAACGTCTTCTGCCGGTCTTGCACTTATGTGGGAGGAACTCCTTCTTGCAGCTTCCAATCGTATGCCCTGTGTACTGGCGCTTGTAAATCGTACGCTGTCAGGGCCCATAAATATTAACTGCGATCATTCAGATGGTATGGGAGCAAGGGATACAGGATGGATACAGATATATGCCGAGACCAATCAGGAGGCATATGATAATTTTATCCAGGTATATCCGATAGCGGAGAACAAGAATGTGCATCTTCCTGTAATGACATGTCAGGATGGATTCATAACCTCGCATGCAGTCCAGAATATAGAGCTTTTAGATGATGATACGGTTAAGGATTTTGTAGGTACCTATGAGCCGGAGGAATTCCTGCTCAATCCGGGCAAGCCTGTAGCAGTGGGACCTTATTCCATTTCAAGTTATGCCATGGAAGCGAAGTACAATCAGGAGCTTGCCATGGAGAAAAGTAAGGAAGTGATAATCAAGGTCGGAGAAGCATTTGGCAGGATTTCGGGAAGAAAATACGGATTGTTTGAGGAGTATAGAACAGAAGATGCTGATTATATCATGCTTATCATGGGTTCTGCGGCAGGTACTGCCAAGCAGGCATGTGACAATCTTCGTGATAAGGGAATGAAGGTGGGCATACTTAAGCTGCGGGTATTCAGGCCATTTCCGGCAAAAGAACTTGCAGATGCTTTAAGGAACTGCAAATGCGTTGCCATAATGGACAGGTGTGAGAGCTACAACGGTAACGGTGGCCCATTAAGCATGGAAGTATGTGCAGCGCTGTTTAAGTATAAGGTCAATATAGAAGAAGTGAGTTATATGTATGGACTTGCAGGACGTGATTTTACGGTTGATCATGTATATAAGATTTTTGAAGAATTGGAAGATCATATAAAGAACGGAGCGGAAATAGAGCAGTATCAGTATATAGGACTCAGAAAGTAGGAAAGAGATGAGCTATAATCTAAAGGAAGTAATGAACAAACCCGAGCGTCTTGTTGCGGGACACAGGATGTGCGCTGGCTGCGGTGCAACAATAGCAGTAAGAGGAGTACTTCGCGCATTGCACGAGGGAGACCGTGCAGTTAGCGGAAATGCAACAGGATGTCTTGAGGTATCAAGTTATATGTATCCGTATACGGCGTGGGAGGATTCGTATATCCATAATGCCTTTGAAAATGCAGGGGCGACGCTATCAGGTGTTGAGACAGCTTACAAGGCGCTTAAGAAGAGAGGCAGGCTCTCCGAAAAGGACAATTTCAAGTTCATAACTTTCGGTGGTGACGGCGGAACATATGACATAGGATTTCAGTCTCTTTCGGGAGCAATGGAGCGCGGACATGACATGGTGTATGTATGCTATGATAACGGCGCGTACATGAACACGGGAATACAGCGTTCGTCTGCAACGCCTATGTATGCCGACACAACGACTACCCCTGTTGGAACACAGTCAAACGGCAAGCTTCAGGGACGCAAGGATCTGGCAGCGATAATCGCGGAACATAATATTCCTTATGTGGCTCAGACTACTCTCACACAGAATTTTAAGGATATGTATGAGAAATCAGAGAAAGCGATATATACCGAAGGTGCTGCATTCCTTAACATTATGGCCCCATGTCCGAGGGGATGGCGCTATGAGACATCTGAAGTAATGAAGATATGCAGGCTGGCAATAGAGACATGCTACTGGCCGTTGTTTGAGGTGGATCACGGCAAATGGATATTAAATTACGAGCCGAAAAAGAAGCTGCCGATAGAAGATTTTCTAAGAGAGCAGGGGAGATTCAAACATCTGTTTAAGAAAGGCAACGAGGAGCTCATAGTACAGTTCCAGAATGAAGTGAACAGAAGATGGGAAAATCTGCAATACAGATGCGCACAATAATATGGTAAAGGAGATCGGAAAGAATGAGTACAGAATACAGGCCTGTAAAGGAAGGTAAGGTTAGGGAGATATATGATACAGGTGATAATCTGATCCTTGTAGCTACAGACAGGATAAGCTGCTTTGATGTGATTCTGAACAATACGGTTACAAAAAAGGGCACTGTGCTTACACAGATGTCGAAATTCTGGTTTGAGTATACGTCGGATATACTTCCGAATCATATGATATCCGTTGATGTTAATGATATGCCTGAATTCTTCCGTAGACCGGAGTTCACCGGAAACAGCATGATGGTGAAAAAGCTTGATATGCTCCCCATTGAGTGCATAGTAAGGGGATATATTACCGGAAGCGGTTGGGCAAGCTATAAAAAAGATGGCACAGTATGCGGCATAAGGCTTCCAGAAGGACTTAAGGAATCGGATAAGCTTCCGGAGCCTGTTTATACTCCATCCACCAAGGCGGAGATAGGAGATCATGATGAGAATATAAGCTACGAGCAGAGCATAGCACATCTTGAAAAGTATTTTCCGGGCAAGGGTGAGGAGTATGCGGTTAAGCTTCGTGATTACTCTATAGCGCTGTATGTAAAGTGTGCGGACTATGCGTTGAAGAAGGGTATAATCATAGCGGATACCAAGTTTGAATTCGGACTTGATGAGAATGGCAATATTGTTGTAGGCGATGAAATGCTCACTCCCGACAGCTCACGTTTCTGGCCGGCGGAAGGATATGAGGCAGGACATTCACAACCGTCATTTGACAAACAGTTCGCAAGGGACTGGCTAAAATCAAATGAAGGTCATAACTGGACACTGCCGCAGGATATAGTGGATAAAACTATAGATAAATATCTTCAGGCATACAGACTGCTTACAGGAAAAGAAATACAGTGAATCTGTCCGGCAGTCGGTTCCTGTGTTATCTTAAAACAGATCGGAATGAAGGAAGGTGTTGTGAGTGGTAAGAAAGGCTGTAGTAGCCGGACATATATGCATAGATATAACACCGAAGATACTTGATCAGGCATCAAAAAAGATACATGATGTGTTGGTTCCCGGAAGGCTTTTAAACGTCGGAGATGCGGACATACATACGGGCGGAGCCGTGGCAAATACCGGGCTTGCGATGAAGCTGTTGGGAGCGGATGTTACACTTGTTGGAAAGATCGGTGATGACGCGCTGGGGGATATGGTGATGATCATTACTGATGAGTATGAGGCTTCGGAAGGATTTATACGAAGCAAGGGTGATTCCACATCCTACTCAGTTGTCCTGGCATTTCCCGGTACTGACCGGATTTTCCTGCATAATCCGGGGGCTAATGATACTTTCTGCCCGGATGACCTGCCGATGGATATAATAAGGGAAGCGGCACTTTTCCATTTCGGTTATCCACCGCTCATGAAGAGGATATATGAGAGAGACGGAGCAGAGCTTGTAGAGCTCATGCGCAGAGTCAGGGAAGCAGGAGCAGCAACGAGCCTTGATCTTGCAGCGGTCGATCCTGATACGGAAGCGGGGAAGGCCGACTGGAAGCTGATACTTGAAAATACGCTGCCTTATGTGGATATTTTTGTGCCCAGCATAGAAGAACTTCTGTTTATGCTTGACAGAGAAAAATACGACAGGATCAGGAGAGATAATCCGGACAGTGATCTTACGGGAGCGGTAGATCTTATAACGGACATAGAACCATTAGGTGAGAAATGTCTTGATATGGGAGCGAGGATCGTTCTCATAAAATGCGGAGAACCCGGAATGTATTATCGCACCAAAAGTGTCAGGGATATTGAGAAAATAAGCAGCAGATTGTCTCTTGATACAAAAGCGTGGGCGAATAAGAAGGGATTTGAAAAAAGTTACAGGCCGGAAAGGGTGTTATCCGGAACGGGCGCGGGCGATACAAGTGTTGCCGCGTTCCTGACATCAATGTTGAACGGCAAAGATCCGGAGGACTGCGTACGTTATGCAGCAGCTACAGGAGCATGCTGTGTGGAAGCTTATGATGCTTTAAGTGGACTCAAAAGCTTTAGGGAACTTGATGAAAAGTTGGGATCAGGCTGGCCAAAGAATCATTGACAAGCCTGTTATAATAGTGTTAATGTGTTTTATAAATAAATAACGGGGAGCTTGTGTGACAGGCTGAGAACAGGATCATATTCTGGACCCATAAACCTGATTTGGATAATGCCAACGTAGGGATATACAGTTGTTTTTATTGGACAGTTAAGCAGATATATCATACCTTGGTATATCTGCTTTTTGCATTGAGTGGATCAGGTTGTTTCTAATCTGTATGAATAAATGACGAAAGGAGATAGTCATGTTAGGTGAATGTTTGGAAAATGTCCGTAAATTGGTACCATTGGTACACAATATTACGAACTATGTTACTGTTAATGATGTGGCAAATGTTTTGCTCGCATGCGGTGGAAGTCCGATCATGTCAGATGAACCTGAAGATGTGGAGGATATTACAACAATCTGCGGAGGACTTAACATTAATATCGGAACTCTCAATCTAAGCAGCATTAAGGGAATGTTTCTTGCGGGGAAGAGGGCAAATGAGTTGGATCATAAGGTTCTGCTCGATCCTGTTGGAGCCGGAGCTTCAGCACTTCGGACAAACACAGCGATCAGGTTGCTTGATGAAATAAAGTTTACCGCAATAAGAGGAAATATCTCCGAGATCAGGACGCTGGCTTTTGGCAGCGGAACAACCAGGGGTGTTGATGCTGACGTGGCTGACTCGGTAACCGAAGATATTCTGGATCAGGCTGTATCATTTGTTAAAAGTTTTGCCAAAGAAACCGGATCGATAATTGCCGTCACGGGAGCCATAGATCTTGTGAGCGATGATGTAAGATGTTATGTGATAAGAAACGGTCGAAAGGAAATGGGCAGGATCACAGGAACGGGTTGTCAGTTGTCAGGAATGATGACGGCATTCCTGGTGGCAAATCCGGATGATCTTCTAAAAGGTGCGGCAGCTTCCGTCTGTACTATGGGACTTGCGGGAGAGATCGGTTGGGATAATATGAGGCCTGAGGACGGGAATTCAACATATCGTAACCGTATAATAGACGCTATCTATAATATGGATAAGGAGATACTTGATAAGGGGGCAAGGTATGAAGTGCGATAGAAGAGATCTGTTGTTGTATGCGGTCACTGATCGCCACTGGCTGGGTGAGAGGTCCCTGTATGAAGCTGTCAGGGAAAGCCTCGATGGCGGCGCAACGTTCATCCAGCTACGTGAGAAGAACCTGGATGAAGAGAGCTTTCTTAAAGAAGCCAGGGAACTTAAACAGTTGTGTAGAGAATACAATGTTCCTTTTGTAATTAATGATAATGTGGATATTGCGATAAAAACTGATGCGGATGGAGTTCACGTTGGTCAGAGCGATATGGAGGCCGGAGATGTACGCGCTCTACTTGGACCTGATAAGATAGTAGGCGTGTCGGCAGGAACTGTTGAGGAAGCAGTTCTAGCAGAAAAAAAAGGGGCGGATTACCTTGGGGTTGGGGCAGTATTTCCGACAGGATCCAAAGATGATGCCGCCTATGTATCCTATGATACCCTAAAGGCGATATGTGAAGCGGTTTCCATTCCTGTCATTGCCATTGGTGGGATAACGAAAGAAAATGTCGTAGAGTTAACTGGTAGCGGCATATGCGGAATAGCAGTGATCAGTGCTGTTTATGCTAACAAAGATATAAAGAGGGCCGCAAAAGAACTGAAAAATATTGTAAAGCAAATATTCTGAAATAAGGTAGTGAAAGAAGGTAGAAGAGATGAAAACAGCATTAACGATCGCCGGAAGTGATTCCAGCGGAGGCGCAGGAATACAGGCGGATATAAAGACTATGACAATGAATGGTGTTTATGCCATGTCAGTAATAACTGCTCTTACAGCGCAGAATACTACAGGCGTTACGGGAATTATGGAGGTGACTCCGGAATTTTTGGCTTTGCAGCTGGATGCGGTATTTACTGATATTTATCCCGGTGCGGTTAAGACCGGAATGGTTTCTTCCGGTGAACTAATTAAGACTATTGCAGATAAACTCAGAAAGTATAAGGCGAAGAACATAGTAGTCGATCCGGTCATGGTTGCAACCAGTGGAGCCAGGCTGATAAGTGAGGATGCGATAGAAATTCTTAAAAAGGAACTAATTCCTTTGGCTGATGTTATAACTCCCAATATTCCGGAGGCAGAGGTTCTGTCCGGAATGCAGATCAGGAATGAAGAAGACATGATAGAAGCTGCCGGGATAATAAACCGGACATTTGGTTGTAATGTTCTCTGCAAGGGAGGGCATCAGATAAATGACGCCAATGATCTGCTATACAGGAATGGTGGTTATATATGGTTCAGGGGCAGGAGGATAGATAATCCCAATACCCATGGTACGGGCTGCACCCTATCCAGTGCCATAGCGTCGAATCTGGCCAAGGGTGAAAATCTTGATGATGCAGTGGAGAATGCCAAAGAATACATCACGGGAGCGTTGGAGGCAATGCTTGATCTTGGCAGGGGCAGCGGGCCTCTTGCTCATAATTATGCCTTAATATGAAACTATATAAATTGAGTACAGGAGAGATGAGCAAATGAATGGAATAAAACAGAAATTTGATGGTTATGCTGCTAAGTATGATGAATGGTTTATGAAGAATGAGAATCTTTTCGTCAGCGAGTTACGCCTGTTTAAGAAGGCTCTCGGCGATATTTCGGACAAAAAACTTTTATCCGTAGGATGTGGAAGCGGTCTTTTTGAAAGCTATATGGACTGCACTGACATTGAAGGGATAGAACCTTCTGAAGATATGGGTCGGGTCGCGATAAAGCGGGGAGTGAATGTAATAAAGTTTGGTATGATCGAAGATGTTGATCTTCCTGAAAACAAATATGATATCATATATTTCAACGGAAGTTCCAGTTATATAGAGAACTTGTCGCCTGTTTATGAGAAGTGTTTAAGGGCATTAAAGGATAATGGAAAGCTCATCCTGCTGGATGTTCCAAAAGAGAGTGCATTCGGCCTTATGTATCTCCTTGGAAAGAGCCTTAATACCTATAATCATGAATATCTTGAAGGAACCATGCCCAAACTGCCATATCCACTTGCTCTTGCTGCATCAGGTGTGTGGCATACGACTGAGGAAAAGACAGAGATATTAAGGGATCTTGGGATCAACAGATTCTCGTTCTATCAAACGCTCGTTAAAAACCCACTGTATACAAACGAAGCGCCGGAAGAGGTGATCGAGGGATATAA
>JAFXVI010000035.1 GCA_017524595.1 Lachnospiraceae bacterium
AAGCTCAGGATCGTCTACCATATCACACTTGTTAAGGAATACTACGATATAAGGAACACCAACCTGACGTGAAAGAAGGATATGCTCCTTGGTCTGAGCCATAACACCGTCTGTAGCTGCAACAACGAGGATAGCACCATCCATCTGTGCAGCACCGGTGATCATGTTCTTAACATAGTCAGCATGTCCGGGACAGTCAACGTGTGCGTAATGTCTCTTCTCTGTTGAATACTCAACGTGAGCTGTTGAAATAGTGATACCACGCTCTCTCTCTTCGGGAGCCTTATCAATATTCTCGAAATCTACCTTCTCGTTGCCGGGTACGCGCTCTGCAAGTACCTTGGTGATAGCAGCGGTAAGGGTTGTTTTACCATGATCAACGTGACCGATCGTACCAATGTTACAATGGGTCTTGGTTCTGTCAAATTTAGCTTTAGCCATTTCTGAAATTCCTCCTTAAAATTGTTTCTTAACTGTTCTCATCTTTCGGGCTAAAGCCCGCCTAAAGATGATTATATTTCATTCCCTTTACATTTTCAAGGGAAAAATTAGTTACTTGCTCTTAACTGCCAGCACCTTCTCCTGTACCGACTTGGGTACCTGCTCGTACTTCTCAAAGAACATCGAGTAGTTACCGCGTCCCTGTGTCTTACTGCGAAGGTCCGTAGCATATCCGAACATCTCTGACAGGGGAACGAAGCCCCTTACTATCTTGCCGTTTCCGACATCATCCATACCCTCGATACGTCCGCGGCGTGAATTGATATCGCCTATAACGTCGCCCATGTATTCCTCAGGCATCGTAACCTCAACCTTCATGATGGGCTCAAGCAGTACGGGTTCCGCCTTCTGCATAGCATCCTTGAAAGCCATCGAACCTGCGATATGGAATGCCATCTCGGATGAATCGACTTCATGATATGAACCGTCATATACGGTAGCATGTACGCCGACAACCGGGAAACCTCCAAGTATACCGGTCTTTGTAGCTTCCTCGATACCTTCGCCGACAGCGGGGATATATTCCTTGGGAATTGCTCCGCCGACAACCTCGGAATCGAACTTGAACAGTTCCTCACCGTTAGCATCCATAGGCTCGAAACGAACCTTACAGTGACCGTACTGACCACGACCACCGGACTGCTTGGCGTATTTGCTGTCAACATCAACCGGTTTGGTGATAGCTTCCTTATAAGCAACCTGCGGTGCACCTACATTAGCCTCTACCTTGAACTCTCTTAAGAGCCTGTCTACTATGATCTCAAGATGAAGCTCACCCATACCTGCGATGATGGTCTGTCCTGTCTCCTGATCCGTGTGAGCACGGAAAGTAGGATCTTCTTCAGCCAGCTTCGCGAGTGACTCTCCAAGCTTGCCCTGACCGGCCTTCGTCTTAGGCTCGATCGCGAGCTCGATAACGGGCTCAGGGAACTCCATGGACTCCAGGATGACAGGATGCTGCTCGTCGCAGATAGTATCACCGGTCGTTGTAAGCTTGAAGCCTACTGCCGCAGCGATATCACCTGAATATACCTTGTCAAGCTCGGCCCTGTGATTAGCATGCATCTGAAGGATACGACCAACACGTTCCTTCTTGTCCTTGGTTGCATTTAATACGTAGGAACCCGAATTCATGGTTCCTGAATAAACCCTGAAGAATGCAAGCTTACCTACGAAAGGATCAGCCATGATCTTGAATGCAAGGGCTGAGAACGGCTCTTCATCGGATGAATGCCTCTCAACCTCGTTGCCCTGAAGATCAACACCCTTGATAGCGGGTATGTCTGTAGGAGCGGGCATATACTCAAGCACTGCATCGAGCATCTTCTGAACACCCTTGTTCCTGTACGCCGATCCACAGCATACCGGAACAGCACTGCATTCGCATGTTCCCTTCCTGAGTGCCTTCTTAAGGTCTTCCACTGAAGGCTCCTCGCCCTCAAGATACTGCATCATAAGATCATCATCCAACTCGCATATCTTCTCGATAAGCTCGGTGTGATAAAGCTCGGCCTCGTCCTTCATGTCATCAGGGATCTCGATAACCGAAACATCCTCACCCTTGTCATCATTATAAATATATGCAAGCATCTCAAACAGGTCTATGATTCCCTTAAAGTCATCTTCCTTACCTATGGGAAGCTGAATACAGATCGCATTCTTGCCTAACCTGTTCTTTATCTGATCTACTGCAGAATAGAAATCCGCACCCATGATATCCATCTTGTTGATGAACGCCATACGGGGTACGTTGTATGTATCAGCCTGACGCCATACATTCTCTGACTGCGGCTCTACACCGCCCTTGGCACAAAATACACCTACCGCACCGTCAAGCACGCGAAGCGAGCGCTCAACCTCGACTGTAAAGTCAACGTGTCCGGGGGTATCAATAATATTGATACGATGCTCCGGCGCGCCTTCCTTCACCTTCATATGCTCATGCAGTGTCCAGTGGCAGGTAGTAGCGGCTGACGTAATGGTAATACCCCTTTCCTGCTCCTGTTCCATCCAGTCCATCGTAGCAGTACCCTCGTGAGTATCACCAATCTTGTAATTAACACCGGTATAATAAAGTATACGCTCTGTCAGGGTAGTCTTACCCGCATCGATATGAGCCATAATACCGATATTTCTGGTTCTCTCCAACGGATATTCTCTTCCGGCCAAAACTTATACCTCCCTCTAGAATCTGTAATGCGCAAAGGCCCTGTTCGCCTCTGCCATCTTGTGCATATCTTCTTTTCTCTTAACAGATGCGCCTGTATTGTTAGCCGCATCCAGTATCTCATTTGCAAGCCGATCCTGCATGGTCTTCTCGCCTCTCTTACGTGAAAACATCGTAAGCCAGCGAAGTGCAAGAGCCTGACGCCTGTCGGGGCGAACCTCGATAGGTACCTGATATGTTGCACCGCCGATACGCCTTGCCTTTACCTCGAGCATAGGCATGATATTGTTCATGGCCTCCTCAAAGACCTCGAGCGCGGGCTTGCCTGCCTTCTCCTCAACTGTTGAGAAAGCTCCGTATACTATCTTCTGGGCAACGCCCTTCTTCCCGTCAAGCATGATATTGTTGACGAGCTTGGTTACTACCTTACTGTTGTATACGGGATCTGCTAATACGTCTCTTTTCTGAATATGTCCTTTACGTGGCACGTTTCTTCCCTCCTTAAACAAATAGTTTAACTCACAGGTACTCACATGTATTCCGCTAATGTGTTCGCGCTGCAATATGTTTCTGATATCACGTGGGACGAAAGAACCGTCCCCGTGTCCCAAGTGAAACGAAATTCCAACACTATACTTTAGTTTTGTTTGTTAATACCTTAATCCTGACTTACTTCTTCGGTCTCTTGGCGCCGTACTTACTACGTGCCTGCTTACGGTTGGCAACGCCTGCCGTATCGAGTGTACCACGGATAACATGGTAACGAGTACCGGGTAAGTCCTTTACTCTTCCGCCGCGGACAAGAACAACGCTGTGTTCCTGCAGGTTGTGGCCTTCACCCGGAATATAGCTTGTTACTTCGATTCCGTTAGAAAGACGAACCCTGGCGATCTTACGAAGAGCCGAGTTAGGCTTCTTGGGAGTGGCGGTCTTAACAGCTGTACATACGCCTCTCTTCTGGGGAGAAGATGTATCGATGGGCTTCTTGTGAAGAGAATTGAATCCCTTGTTAAGAGCCGGTGCCGTAGACTTCTTTACAGATGTCTGCCTTCCCTTCCTTACTAACTGGTTAAATGTTGGCATTCCTTTCACCTCCTGTTTTTATAGTTTTGCGCACCAAAAAACAGTGCGATTTTGACGCGCTCAATTATTATATTCATAAAACATCATAAAGTCAAGAGAAAAAAGAGCCGGATCAAATGACCCGGCTCCGTATGAGATGCATACCCCTATACACCTTTCGCTGTACCTGAAACCACCTGGTTCTCGAGTTCATTCTCAAACCTCATGGTCTTTATCGGATGGAAGATACTGACGCTATCCATTCCTCCCATGTCAATATCTCCGTCGATACCCATTACACACAATTCCGCAATACGCTTCTTATGTCCCCTGAACCATACCAGGTACATAACGCAAAGCGCAAGCAAAATGCTTATAAGCACGATCACCGTAGCGATCCCGCTGTAATCCGCTACTCCCGCACTGAGCGGAACACGGGTTTCATCTATTATTTTGAAGCTGTATCCATCCTGCATACCAGTCCGTACCCTTAATGTCCGAAACGTTTGCTTATATGCTGCGAAACCCAGATAAATACTGTTCTAAGCCTGCTACATCAATAAAGACTAATTGAATTCTCAAAATGGTCCACATTTTTTATGAATTTTTATTATCACAACTAACGAAATGTGATTTTTCAAAACATCCCATAAATTACACCTTAACGCTTGCGAAAAAGCCGCATATTTTATAAAATTGAATATTAGAAAGCCAATCTGAGAGGAAACGATCATGCAGACAGACAGATATCGCAATTTCAAGATATTCAAGCTCATCCAGCTTATCATGCTCATCCTGTTCGGGAGCACATTCTTTTTTTATCTTAACTTCGATCCCCTGCTTCGCAACAATATATACAGCAACCGCAATCTTCTGACCATATGCGTGTTCCTGTGGGTATTCATGCTCTACTCGGCGGTATGCCTGATCGCGGATTACCATCAGCTCCAGAAGGAGATAACCGAAGCTCACAAGCTGAACCAGACAGCATATCTTGATCCTCTTACAGGACTTCCCAACAGGAACGGATGCGATGTCATCATAAATAAATATACTCTGAAGCGGGATGTTTCATCCATGGGCTGCGCGCTCATAGAGCTTCCCCGCATCGATGAGATAAATGTCGCTCACGGGCGTCTGTATGGAGACAAGTATATACGTGATTTTGCCCTCATCCTTGATTCAATAGGAAGCAGATACGGTTTTGTGGGGCGCAACAGCGGTAACGAGTTTCTTCTTATTATAGAGAACTGTCCCGCAGAAAAGATGCAGGGCTTTATAGCAGAGCTGACCGAAGCCATAAATGCAACCAATAAGAACGGCTCTGACCCTGCAATGGAGATCGAACTCAGTTATATCCTGAACGAACAGGAAGGAATAAAGAACTTCCTTACCATAGTTTCAACATTATATTCGCGTGAAAGGCACAAATAAAAATGCCTGATTTTAACCATGCTTATATAGGCAACCTTGTCATTCAGGCACAGTCAGGCAGCAGCGAAGCCTTTGCCGAGTTATATGCCACGACATATAACCATATTTACAATTATTCAAGGCATTACCTGCGGGATGCGTACATGGCGCAGGATGCTGTGCAGGAAACCTATATTTCGGCACTTAAAAATCTGAATAACCTTAAGGATCCGTCATTGTTCGTCGCATGGCTCAATCAGATATCTTTCCACGTCTGCTACGATATGACCAGGAAAAATCACGCAGACACCGTTAATCCGGAGCTTCTGGATCTGGTGCTTGATGAAAAGCCCGAACATAACCCCGACGAGCATTACGAAGATAAAGAAGAGATCGAAGCCGTTAATAAGGCCGTCTCCTCCCTTCCTTTCCTCGAACAGCAGGTCATTGTAATGAGATACTACAATGAAATGAAGCTCGAGGACATAGCCGCAGCTCTCTCATGCAGCAGGAGCTCGGTAAAACGGTACATCTTAAGTGGTAAGAAGAAGTTGGAAAAGATGTTAAGAAAGGAGGAGCGAAGGCGTAATGTGGAATAAACACGGCAAACACTATAATATGTCAAGAAAGGCAGCAAACGACACTCTTAAGAATGTCTTCGCCGCCTGCAACATAGAATCGGAAAATATCAATTTTGATCTGCTGGTGCTCAAAAGCATCGCGCAGACCAATCTTGTGGATACATGCAAATGGATAGCGATAGGATGTTTGTTCCTTACGCTCATTGCACCGCTGGCG
>JAFXVI010000036.1 GCA_017524595.1 Lachnospiraceae bacterium
GCTACATTGACATGAAGGCTTCCGCAGCCTTTGCTATTTGCTTGACCAACGGCTGTAATAGCCTTATTGTCCTCCTTCAGCTGCGCGTTTGCAGCTTTCAGGGCAGCATTCTCAGCCTTGAGGGCCTTGATGCTGTCTGCGGTGAAAGACTGTGCCTGAGCGGTAGTTGTTGTTGCTGCGATGGCTGCGACGAGCATTACCATCATGATAAACATTTTCTTCAACATCCCTGCGCATCTGGTCAGTTATGGGGCCGTTCTTTTCCATCCTTGCCAGAACAGCTTCCTGAAGTCCACGTATTATTCCATCCTCATAAGATTGGGACACGGGGACGGTTCTTTTGTCCTCATTATTTTCTTCTGGCACATTCTTACCGACTGAGTCAAAGGAATCACAACCGGAAACACCGGAATCGGCAGCAGAAGCAATGGAATCTCTATTGGAATTCTCCGTGGGAAGCTCTGCCCAGCTGTCATCTACATTCGTAGCTTTTACAGGTCCTTCAACTTCTACCCATGAATCGATATTGACCTCATTGGTTGAAACAGGATCGGGACACGGAGCCGGCTCTATCGTCTTCGATTTTGTCTTTTTTCCTGTCTTGACGGATCCTCCCATATCAACACTCCCGGTGGGAACCCAGATATCTCCTGAATTGCCCTCAAGAGTAACATTTATCTGTCCACCCTGTACAGGGACTTCCTTGCCTGATAAAAGACCTGTATAGCTGTCGCCGCCCTGCGCAGGAAGAGACATGGAATAGGGATTGTCATCATTGTTTACTGCAACTACACAGTATCCACTGTCGCTTTTTCTTGAAAAAGCATACTGACGGTTGGTAAGTATAAGTTCTTTATAATCTCCGTATGAGAGAGCGGGAGTCATCTGTCTTACCATTCCCAGCCTTGCGATTAGTGATGTCACGGGATTTGAAGTGATCGCGTCCCTGAAATTATCAAGATCAAGCGCCGGACGGAGTGAGTCATCCGAATGATTTTCCTTCCTGCCTTCTATACCGAATTCCGATCCGTAGTATATCGAAGGGATGCCCGGAAGGGTATACAAAAGGATATTTACAGGTGTTATATGAGCTTTGTTGTTAAGCCTTGTGTAGATTCTTTCCACGTCATGATTATCGGTAAAATTGTAGAGCTTTAATCCGTCGGGACGGCTGCCCCCCATGTCATAGAGACGCTTCACCGTATGTGCTATCTCAAAGTAATTATGGTCGTTATGACCCGAGTACAATGCTTTGTGAAGATTATAGTTGGTAACTGAATGCAGAGTTCCTTCATTTACCCATCTTGAATAGTCACCGTGGATAACCTCTCCCATCAGCCAGAATTCCGGCTTGACCTCGTTGGCGGTGGCACGGAGAGCCTTCATAAAGTCAAAATCAAGCACATCTGCGGCATCAAGTCTTATTCCGTCAACATCGAATTCCTTAACCCAAAAGCGGATCACGTCACAAATATAGTCACGTACTTCAGGATTTCGCTGGTTAAGCTTAACAAGCAGGTTATAGCCGCCCCAGTTATCATAGGAAAAGCCGTCGTTATACTCGTTGTTTCCAAAGAAGTTCACATTACAATACCAGTCTCGGTATCTTGAGCCTTCACGATGCTCCTTAAGATCCCTAAATGCAAAGAAATTCCGCCCGGTGTGGTTGAACACGCCGTCAAAGATCACCTTGATCCCGGCTTTATGACATTGTTTTACAAACTTCTTAAGATCGTTATTATCACCAAGCCGGCTGTCCAACTTCCTGTAGTCGGTAGTTTCATAGCCGTGTCCTTCGGATTCAAAAAGCGGACCGATATAGATAGCATTGCAGCCAATATTCTTAATGTGTTCGATCCAGGGATTTAATTTCGGCAGCCTGTGTGTAATGCCGTCGTATTTGTTTTCCTTAGGTGCTCCGAGCAGTCCCAAAGGATAAATGTGATAAAAAATTGCTTCATCATACCATGCCATGATATACATCTCCTCATAATGCAGATATTTTCTATATATAGTACCTTTTTTTTGACGATCCCGCAAGTACTTGTATAAGGTTCACCGGATTCATCGAAAGATTTGGATGTTATACCTGTTTACATTAAAAGGGACTGATATGCTATAATTAATCATAAAGGGGTACCAAATAACGGGTTAACCGACATAAGGACGTATCCCTAAAGCCAAATTCAGGAGGGTTAGAACATTGATGGACAAAATGATAATGAACGAAGCAAAGAACAGGCTTAACATGTTTAATAATGATCATCCGAAGGTTATGCCGTTTCTTGAGATGCTTAAGGCTAATGCCGTTAAGGAAGGCACGATTGTGGAAATGAGAGTAACGACTCCTGAAGGACAGGAATACGTTTCCAATATACGATTGACCAAGACAGACGTGGAGACAATAAAGCTTACTGATTTCATACCAAGATGACCTGCACCCAATAAAAGTTGTTGCAGAGAAATAAATAATGAAAAAACAACAGTTATGATCGCAGGGTGTCAATATCGATCATATTCAACCGGAAAGCAGAATGGATGAGAGAAAACTGAAGACATAACATCTCAAATGCCGTGATGCCAAAATCTGTCAGCATGTCGATAGTAAGTGCAACGGCCATTGCGTCTATGGGGATACCCATCTGTGCAAAAAGAATGGTATAAGCCACTACACCACCACCGGGTATGGGAGGTGTTGCCACCGCAACGACGGCACAGACGATCACAGCAAGGATCAGCCAGATAATCGAGCACGATACATTATAATAAGCTGCAAAGTAAAACACCAGAAGAAGATCGTAAATGGCAGAGATTGGCTTATGCATGACCATGCCTAAAGGGATGCCGAAGGAACACAGCGAGGTGTTGATGCCGTATTTTTTTTCGCAGACAGACATATTACTGGAAAAGGAAGCTGCACTTGAGGCTGTTGCCAGGGCAATTATAAAAGTGTCCGAACTCTTGCGCACCAGGGTAAGCGGACTAACCTTGTATTTTAGTGCAACGGATAAAATGAATACTGCGCTGATAACGATAGCAGCACCGAGAAAGATAAGTATCAGGTACCAAATACTGCTAAGAGTGATCATATTACCGGACCATATCAGATTAATGACTACAAGGAATATAACAAAGGGAACAAGACGGCTTATCAGTTCCATAAGAAACTGTACCAGATAATTTACCTGCTCAATGGCGTGAGCTACAGCACTTGTTTTTTGTCCAAGAAACAGAAGCGCAATGCCAATGATGACAGCCAGGAATATGATCTGAAGAGTGTTGCCTGTGGAAAAGGGTTCAATTATTGTAGATGGAAAGATGCCGAGAATAAGTTCTGATATATCAGACAATTGGTTCCCCTGCCCGGATGTTTTGTTAAGATGATTGCCGAAAAGCGGAAAGCATACTACGCAGAAAGCGGTAGCAAGAAATACCATGCTGAGATAGCGTATAATAAGTCGTTTTCCCACACGGCTCAGTGTCGCTGCGTCGCCGATACCATAAATGCCCCAGGTGACAGCCAGAAAAATCATGGGTCCGGCAATACAGCTTAGGATATTGAAGAAAGTGTTATAAA
>JAFXVI010000037.1 GCA_017524595.1 Lachnospiraceae bacterium
ATAGACATTAAGCATCTTTACTCCCTTATTCTTCCTTGATTCCCTCGGATCAACAGGCGGAACATAGGCTTCATCATCAGCATTATGAAGCTTAACTCCCAACACTATAACCACTATGACAAGAATGAGCGCGATCCCACCCAAAGCACATATAATGATAAACCTTATAAACAAAGGCTTCTCATATTTTTCCTCAGCAGCTTCCTTTACAGCATCGCTTATGGGCATTTTATTGCCTTCGTCATCAACTGCAGTTCTTATAACCTGAAGATATCTCTGATAAGTACCTTCCGACTGATCATATAAATACCAACCCTTATTACCATCAGAACTCATGGCATAAACAAGGAAGAAATCCTGCGCAGATACCCCGTCATTTGAATAAGCCGTCTGCGCCTCCGAATCGGCCGATGCATCACCCGCCGATGCATCCACTATGGTATAGGCCTCAAGCGTTTGATCATTCCACATAAGCGTAGCCTTTGTAAAATTGATCGGTACTTCAGCAGTCTCCGGCGCTTTGAGTACTATTATGAACTTATTCTCTATTCCCCTTATAAGCCTGAAATCAGATAGTTCGCCGGTCGTCTGGTCTATTATGCAGAAATTGCCTGTATTTGTCGTTTCATCAGTAACATATACCAAAAGGATATCGCCCATATCAAACTGAGCAGCTTCAATGGTAGTGCCACTGTAAGTAGCCGTAGTCTTATGGAAAAGATCAGGCATCATCTCATCGGGGAACACCGTGGATATCGTCTTGGTTCCGTCAAGTGACATTACAGTGCCTGCTTCCACACCTGTAGAAGAAACTTCTTCCGGCTGTCCGGATGCAAGTGCCGCAGTATCCTCACCATCAACGCTTACAGAAACCGTACCCGTAGCAGGTTCCGCTCCGTCTCCGTCAAGGATCGCCGAAACATAAACATCAGCTGTTCCGCCCGACAATACTTCAAACGTTATATTAGCTTCTGTATCTGTAAAGGTCAGCTTGCCACCGCCACCGCCGTTTTCCTTATCACTGCTTACAAAATTAAGCCTGTTCTCGTCATACTCAACAGATATCTCAGGCGCTTCAGCCCCGTCTCCGGCTCCTTCAGCCTTGTAAGTAACAACATAGTTGTCTCCTACGGCAGCTGTCTCCTTATCAGCCGTAACAGTCACGCTCCCCGCTGCCATAACCACCCCTGCAGACAGGATCATAATTATTCCTGTCAGCATAGCTGCTCCCAATAATTTCATCTTTGTCCGTATCATACAGACCTCCTCCTAATTTATATTGCCGCCCGTTCACCTAATTCCGTTGGACATATAACGTATAGGTACGCGTATTTCCGTTCTGCGCCTTGCAAACAACAGGTATGGTATTGGTTCCGGTGTTAAGCTGTACCGTACCGGTCCCTCCTACCGCAGAAGTGGATGCAACAGGTGTTGCCACCACATTTATCGATTCTACACTATTATCAACCGTCAGATAATAAGTATCAACATTCGCTGAGAACTCCGGCGCTATGCCAAGGCCTTCAACATACAGGCTCGACAGATAGTTGTTTGGATCAGACTCACTGGTCGGTTTCTCACATGGTGTATCAGGCATATTATAATAGTATGGAATCCTAAAAACAAGTGTTGCCTGCGTATCTGTATTGGCTTTCCTCATTCTCGCCGATTCCGAAGATGCTGCCTGGATATTACTCATGTACTGATGCGAATATATTCCATTTTGTTTATTTACAACATTGAACTTTTCAAAGTATAACGTATTTTGACCTTTTTTAACATACTTTTCTGCAACATATTTCGCACTTCCGAGAATTGATTTATATCTGCTGTTCCACGGGCGATAATATTCCTCATCATTTCCCGCTGCATAAATAAGACCGTTTTCAACAGGAAGCCTGCCGTTTGCAGCATATGCGCCTATATTGAAATAATTGAAATATCCTTCATGTCCCGACAAGGTTCCGGATATGCTTTGGGATCTTCCGTATAATCCCTGTTCCTGCAGGATCCTCGTAGCAAGATGGTACGGACTTATCCCGGCGGCTCTTGCAGCTTCCGTGATAACGCTTGCATAGCTGCGTTCTGCCCCATCAGTATCTACAAACGTAGAATTAAGGAAAGTTCCTTCTGCGATCCTGGTAACCCCTTCCTCATTCTGATAATCAAGGCTGTCTAGAGTCTCAAACTGGAATATCCCGCTCTCATCAAGGAAATTTCTGGGATCCATGTAATATGATATCAGTTCTTTTGAGGCGGATGCCCATGTTCCGCCATCAAAACCGTACCATGAATTTGATCCCCAGTTATATGCCTGTGGAGCAGTGGATTTCCAAGAAGAGATACTGTTCATGGCAACCAGATTCTTGCCCACCGAACACTCTGCCTCAACAGCTTCACTCCAGTCAAGGCCCGTCTCCACTGTCTCAAAACGCCAGTTTGGATATTTTTCATGCAGTGTCCTTAAATTGGCTTTATATGATTCCGGGAGAGAACTTATTGAATTTTCAAAATCAACGTCATCCGACAGTTTGGTACTTGCTTCCGTAGTTATAACGTTAACAAAATCCGAGCGTATATATCCTTTTTTCTCAACGCCCTTGCAGGTAAATTCAATATAATACCATTTATGGTCGTCGCTTCCCGAAACTTCTCCCAGAATACTCAGGCGATGTCCCGAGCTGAGCTGTTCTACCACAGTTCCGTTCACGGCGCTTTCTCGTACTCTTACTCCCGATCCCCTGACAAGTGCCGTAAGAGCATCAGTGTAATCAGAAGTGTTATTTTCTATCTTTATATAGTCTGATAACATCCATCCGGTATATTCATCCTTGTTAAATTTATAACTGATCTCATACCATTTATGACCGTCTTCAAGTGTCTGTTCATTCGTAACGGTAACTGTACTTCCGGTACTTAGCCATGTTATTATCTCACCATTGCCCGGTTTCTTACGGACATTTACATTTGTGCCGTTTACAGCGCCTTTATGACTCTCATATTCTTTCTTTTCTTTCTTTTCTTCTTTTTCCTCTTCCTTTTTTTCTTCTTCATCAGAAGAACCCGCTTCTGAAGCGGGTTCCTGCTGTGCCATATAAGAAGGATTTACCCCTTCCACAAAATCAGATCTTATATATCCGGTCTGCGGCGTCATATTACTGATAAACGATATCTTGTACCAGACTTTGCCATCACTTCCGGAAACCTGTTCGGTAACTGTTACCGACTGTCCCGACGTGACCCTGCATATGACTTCGCCGCTCACGGCGGTTGTTCTGACATTTACTCCAAGTCCCTTTATCTTGCCGACCTGCACTGTACCGGAAGGCTTGTCTCCCGTGCTCTGTGAAGCTGATGCTTCGTTTGACGCAGGCTGTGTCTGTTCTGAAGATACTGCAACTTCACCGCCCGTCTTTACCAGGTCAGACCTTAAATATCCTTTATAAGTGATATTGCCTTTATTATATGTAACTGAATACCATTTCTTACCATCCGCGCCCTGAACCGCTCCGGTAACATTCACATCAGTATTCTGCTTAATGCACATTGTTATCTGCGAACCTGTCGAAGCAGCTTCTCTCATTATGGCAAGATCAACAAGTACCTTTGCGGGAACTGTACCCTTCGCTGCGCTTACGGCCTTGCCGTTATCGCTGCTTTCCGATACTGTTCCTGTGCCATCTGCTTTAGTATTGGATTTCTTAACCAGATCAGAACGGATATAACCCGTACTGCTCCCGACTTGGATCTTATACCACAGCTTACCGTCACTGCCCTTCAGTTCATCGACTACAGTAACGCCTTCATCCCTCCTTACCCCGAAAGCAAAAGAAGCATTGGTGGAAGCTTCCTTTCTTACCTTGCCGCTTGTGCAGGTAACGGTACCTTTGACCGCGGTATATGCATATGTTGATTGCGTACCCGAAATGACCATTGAAAAAGTCAAAACGGGAAGCACTAATTGACGAAGGATGCGGCCACCCTCAGACCGCATTCTATACGCACACGTATGAGAACGCATAATATACCGACTCCCCTTTCAGTATATGTGTTCTTAATACAGTGGATTGACCAGGATAGTCGTGACCCCTTCTGTATTATTTATTTCCCTCGACTCTAATAATACAACCCGTTTTCGATTATGTCAACCTTTATGACTTAATTTTTATTACATTATTACAATTTTGTTACGTCAAAAACGGAGAATTCCCTTAAAATCAGGATTTCTCCGCATTTAAAAAATCAGAAAATAATTCAAAAATAAGTTACATAAAACCTTTTATCCATCCATTGACCAATATAGTCTATATAATCCATGCTAATTGGACTACTTTTTCAAGAACCGCATCTCACCGGAGGCCTGTCCCTGATTACCCATAGCATGACCCGTAACATTTGAATGCACACGTTCTGACTTTCTCTCCAGTTCAACACCTTTCTTATATTTCTCTTCGCACTTAAGGCAACGAACTCCTGATCTTATGGGTGCACCGCACATTTCGCAAAACAGGAATACACTTGAGTTGGCAGATATTTCAATACGCTCTTCCATAAGAAGCTGCCTTATCCTGTTGGGAGACACTCCTGTTGCCTTGGACACCTCACTCTGTGTCGCACCCGGATGTTCCTCAAGATATGCGCGTACACGTCCGTAATCATTCAGTGCCACGTTTCCACACTCACTGCATCTGAACTCTCCAAGGCCCGCATATTTCATTTCCGAACCGCACTCACTGCATACCTGCAGTGAACCCGGCCATGTACGTTCACGTTCACCCGCCATACAAACTACGCCTCATCTATCGCCTTACCAATATCACTGCGACAATATTTGTTATCAAAATCAATCCACTTAACAGCTTCATATGCATTGCCCCGTGCCTTCTTAAGATCAGGCCCCATGGCTGTTACTCCAAGTACGCGTCCGCCGTTTGTAACTATCTTGCCATCCTTTAACTTAGTTCCTGCATGGAAAACAAAGTACTCATCTTTATCTCTGAATGTATCAAGGCCTTTTATCTCATAGCCCTTTTCATATTTAACAGGGTAACCTTCCGAAGCAAGTACAACGCATACCGCCGCATTGTCTTTAAAATCAAGCTCTATCTTATCAAGAGTGCCATCTATGCAGGCTTCCATAACATCGATGATATCATTATTCATTCTCGGAAGTACCACTTGCGCCTCAGGATCACCAAATCTGGCATTATATTCAAGTACTTTTGGACCGTCACCGGTTAACATAAGTCCAAAAAAGATAACACCCTTGAATTCCCGGCCCTCTGCAGCCATAGCATCCACCGTTGGCTGATAAATATTTTTCATACAATACTCGTCTATCTCTTTTGTATAGAAAGGACTCGGTGAAAACGTTCCCATGCCTCCCGTATTAAGTCCCCTATCGCCATCAAGAGCCCTCTTGTGATCCTGTGCGGAAGTCATTGGACGTATGGTCTTGCCGTCAACAAATGATAGAACGGATACCTCGCGTCCGGTAATGAACTCTTCTATGACCATACGATTACCTGCATTACCAAATTGCTTGTCAAGCATGATCGACTTAACGCCCGCCCTTGCTTCTTCAATCGTATTACATATAAGCACGCCCTTTCCGAGAGCCAGTCCGTCAGCTTTAAGAACTATCGGCATCTTAGCTGTCTCAAGATACTTAAGAGCATCGTCTGCATTATCAAAATTCTCATAAGCCGCAGTCGGTATGTTGTATTTCTTCATAAGATCCTTGGAAAACGCCTTGCTCCCCTCAAGGATTGCCGCATTGGCCCTTGGTCCGAAAGACTTAATCCCTTTGGCTTCAAATGCATCTACAGCTCCTGCCACCAACGGATCGTCAGGAGCCACTACGCATAAGTCTATCTTCTCTTTGAGAGCAAAATCTGTCAGCTTATCAAAATCCATAACCCCTATGTCAACACATTCAGCCAATTCTGCTATCCCTGCATTTCCGGGAGCGCAATAGATCTTATCCACACGGTTGCTCTTTGCAACACTTCTTACAATGGCGTGCTCTCTGCCACCGCTTCCGACTACTAATACTTTCATTCCTGTTCTCCTTAAATATGCTTCTTATTCTGTACTGATACTTCCTTCTATATATGCAAGACCATCCTTTATGCTCACACGACCATCTGCTATAGCCTGTATTGCTGCGGGCAATATCTTCCACTCTGCCTGCTCCATAACACGCTTCTGCAATATTTCAGGCGTATCATCGTTCTCTATATACACAGCCTTTTGGATTATTATTGGACCTGTGTCAGTTCCTTCATCAACAAAATGAACAGTCGCTCCTGTAACCTTGACTCCGCGTTTAAGCGCCTGCTCATGAACCTTAAGGCCGTAATAGCCGTCACCGCAGAACGATGGTATCAATGATGGATGGATATTGATTATCCTGCCCTTGAAGGCACTGACAAAATCACCGGACAATACGACCAGAAATCCCGCTAGTACGACAAGATCAGCGCCTGAAGCATTTATATCATCTATCATGTCCCTAAAGTAATCTGCCCTGTCAGCATAGGCTTTCGGCCTTATGCATCTTGCCTCTATACCATGTTGCTTCGCCCGTTCCAATGCATAAGCACCTTCCTTGTTGCTTATGACCTTTACTATCGATACATCTTTCAGACTGCCGCTTTCTATCGCATCTATTATCGCCTGCAGGTTGGTACCGCCTCCGGAAACAAGAACCGCAATTTTAAACATAATCTCCTCCTGGGACAAAAGAACCGTCCCCGTGTCCCTATAACAACGTGACGCCCTTTTTTCCTTCTTCAGTATATCCCACCTTATATGCCTTCTCTCCGGCGGCCTCTATTGCTTTCATAGCCTTATCGGCATCAGACGGATCAACGGTGAGCATCATGCCGATACCCATATTATAAGTGTTATACATCATTTCTTCTGCAATATTTCCGCTCGTCTTTATAAGGTCAAATATCGGAAGATGATCATACGAATCCTTCTTTATCACAGCACGCACGCCTTCAGGGAGCATCCTTGGAATGTTCTCATAGAAACCTCCGCCTGTTATGTGGCTGCATCCCTTTATTGTAACGCCGGCGGAACGCACTTCGTTCAGCGCCTTGACATATATCTTGGTAGGAGTCAAAAGAGCTTCGCCCAAAGTCATACCAAGAGATGAAACCTGTTCCATCATGCATGATTCACGCATCGGAAATACCTTGCGCACAAGAGAATAACCGTTGCTGTGGACGCCTGATGAAGCTATTCCAATTATAGTATCGCCGGGCCTTATATCTTCACCCGTAACCAGCTTCTTTCTGTCCACTATCCCAACAGCAAAACCCGCAAGATCATATTCATCTTCCGGATAAAAGCCCGGCATTTCGGCAGTCTCACCGCCGATAAGAGCACAGCCCGCCTGACGGCAGCCTTCCGCAACTCCTTTTACAATAGACGCTATCTTCTCTGGATCGTTTTTTCCACATGCAATATAGTCAAGGAAAAACAACGGCTCGCCTCCTGCGCAGGCAATATCATTAACACACATCGCAACGCAGTCGATGCCTATCGTGTCATGCTTATCAAGCAGGAACGCCAATTTGAGCTTGGTCCCAACTCCGTCTGTTCCAGAAACAAGGGTCGGACTCTCCATATCCTTGAACCTGTCAAGGGAAAACGCTCCCGAAAAGCCTCCAAGACCTCCAAGAACCTCCGGACGCATCGTTGTCTTCACATGCTCCTTCATGAGTTCTACAGCCTTGTATCCCGCCTCAATATCAACACCTGCACTCTTGTAATCCATACTGTTCTCCTTTTAAGATCATCATAAATTCATGTTATGTAAACCAGGGATTCTTTATGTCCTCCTGATCTCTACGTTTTTTATATATAATGATGCCTGTACTCACTTCTTCATGGATTCTAAGTATTTCCTGTATCCGATCCTTCCGAGCTTATCAGCCTTGGCTTCAATGCCTTCCTTAAGTTCTTCCCTGTAATCCTTGAGCTTCTTAAGCAGCTTATCATCCGAGATCGCCAGCATTCTCAATGCAAGCAGTGCCGCATTCGCTCCTCCGTTTATCGCAACAGTGGCAACCGGTACGCCCGAAGGCATCTGTACTATAGAATACAGAGAATCTCTACCGCCAAGCGATGCCGTATGCATTGGTATGCCTATAACCGGCATCGGAAAAATAGATGCACACATACCCGGCAGATGCGCTGCCATACCGGCACCCGCGATTATTACCTTGAACCCCTTCTCCTCCGCTGTCCTTGAATATTCAAAAAAAACTTCCGGCTCACGGTGGGCTGATATTATCGTCATCTCATAATCCACCCCGAACCTGTCAAGTATTTCCGCCGCCTTGCTCATAACCGGCATATCAGAATCGCTTCCCATTAAAATACCAATCTTAGCCATAATTACCTCCTCTTTTATCTGACTTCAATTATAAATAAAAAACGTTAGCGTTTCAATGGTTCGTTTAACTCTTCCAGACCCTCCATCACGAACAGTCCGTTTTCTATGATCGAAATTTCCCCGCCATCGTTTAGCACCGCATATATCCCTCCCAGTTCATCGTAAGGTATAGTGATATCCGTATGACAATGAAAATAAGCCTTATCCGGCTCCGTATCCCTGAGATCGGAAAAATCATTTGTCCTTGCAACTATCGCCTTACCATCAGGATTGTATGACTTTAAGTCCTCCTCATAGCTGTAGCATGTATCACCCACGGCGAAGTGCGGACCGGTCTTCTCTCCGATAAGAATAGGGAGCAGACGCTCTATCTTATAATCTCTCGCCATCCTGTATGCTGTAGTATTTGTTCCTATCGCAAACTCACCCATTGGAAGAGTCTTATGGTGAAACAGGATGTTATCCTCTATATATTTTGCGTTAAGCTTATCGTCCTTAAAGTTCCTGCAGGAATACTTCCTTATAACACCTTCTGAGAATTCCAGCCTCAAGTCAATATACTCAAGTCCTTCAAGAAATATCTTCTTTACATGTAGCAAACCTTCCGTTCCGTGAAGCCTGGGAGTCGTAAATACCTCTCCGACGGGTATGTTCACATCTGCCACGCAATTTTCAAATTTAGTCTCATGCTCCGGATCATGAAGCTCATTAAGAGCAACAACCAGCCTTGTTTCGTTGCCGTTTCTTCCTTCTATGCGAACGGATCCGGCCTTATCAAGAACATCTATAATTATTTGCTGCATACGTTCGTATTTCTTGTAATCAAGAGTATTGAGCTTAACCGTCTCCTTAAATATCGCTTCGAAATCATCACCGATGCAGGGCCTTGGATATGCTATTATCGTATAGCTTCTCTCATCGCCCGGTATGTATTCGTTAACCATCCTGCCATTCTTGTCCGCGTACTCCACTGAAAGCTTACGCTGCTTATCTGACAGCACAGGCGCGGCAGGATTCTCCTTCGGAGAGAACGGCTCCTCTCCAAATTCTTCTACCACAGCCGGACCCGCATGCACTCTTGCAAGCTCCCTGTTGGTTTCAAAAGCTGAACGTATCACATCAAGCTTTCGGTTTACATAATCTCTGTCCAGATATATGGCCTCGTCTTCACGGTGATCGTAATCATATTGCTTGTCAGGTATTGCCCCATAGTATCCCATCCTGATCTGACCTCGCTTATTAAGCGACAGTCCGGCCGCCCTGTATATGACAGGTTTCAGACCCATGGCTTCAAACTGTAATATGGCCGCCCTTATCATACGCTCAATGCCAAGAGTATATCTTATGTTAACTGTTTTCTTTTTCGACAGGTCTTTTCCCGTCTTTTCAAAACCAATACGATAGCCTTCCGTATATGTACGGGCCATCTCTTCAATCTCCTGATCAGACAGGTTGTTCATAAACTCTGCAAGCCTTAGTTCGTTGTCAGTGATATATTCCCCGAAATAATACAGATACCTCAAATCATGAAGATCATTGTCCATAATAAGCCTTACGGCAAAATCACATGAGGGATCGATCTGTTCCCTTATCCTTTGCGTCGAGACTATCTCACAGTTATCCCTCTCAAACCAGTACAGGCACTGCCTTAGTTCCTCGCTTTCCGGCAAGGCATCTGTGTCCTCGCACGCTGTCGTGAACATGCAGTAGACTTCAACAAACAGTTCCATGTAAATAGTCAGGAAATCTTCATTTTCTTCAAAAGCATAGGGTATCAGTGCCCGCATTTCTGCTGCGATAAAGCTAAGATATCCGGCCAGATGTTCATCCATTCCCGCATCTTTAAGCTGTTTGGCAAGATACCCGGGATTGGCAAAGCTTACAGAATAATTATCGCCCAGAATATCTTCATACAGCCTCCTGTTAAGTTCCTTCAGTTCATTAAGTGCCAGACCTTTCAATGTTTCATTTGAGCATTTTATGTAAACTTCGTCGATTAATATAAGAAAGGAAGCCCCTTTAGCAAAATAACTGCGCAAGGGCTCCCCAAGTATGTTTTCCTGTGCTATTTCCCGTATTCTGTCAGTTACCAATGTATATCTTATGTTAACCATCATCTCTCCCGCCGACATACTATTTTTCTATTATGTCAAATTCATAATCATAGCTGTAAGTGCGCACCCAAAGATCATGATCCACAAACGCGAAATGATCGGGGCTTTTCTTCACCTTTATCTTTTCGGATATCTCCCCCGTATATCTGTTCAGAATATAAATGAAGTCATCCTCGGCCGTAAAGCCATAGCCTGTTATCATATTATCACCATAGCGTGCAAAATCAGACGAATTGGACACAAGAGGCTTCGATATCCACATAACTTCGCCCGAATCGATATCCACACACATCATAAATGCATTCACCGGGCAGTCATCAGAATATGTCCTGTGACTGATATTGAGATAAAGAAGGTTATCTGTTATGAAGCAGTTATATATACCCCTGTCCACATAATCATTTCCCTCATATCCGTCTTCATACAGAAAGTCACTGAAGTCAAAATCATACAGGAATTCCCCAGTACTCTTACTGCTTATCTCAATATGTGTCATTGTACCATAGCCTGCATCCCCGGTCAGTCTATAATAATAATTGTCATCATAAAAATATGTACCTGACTCCGTCGTCCCTGCACGGGCAAACCATTCAGCCGTATCCGTTATCTGATTTTCCCTGCAACTTGTCTGCTTAAGTGTGATCGCATTATACTCATGATCTATGTAAGGATTGTCAGGATTAAGATATGGTTTGTCATGATCATCCATTATAACATATACCTTTGGTCCCGAGGCTTCTTCGCTTATTTCTTCCCCTTCGGATCTTCCATAAACCGGATGCTCCATGACTCCGAGGTCAACGATGCTCTCCCACTGTGCTTCTTCACTGTTCCTGATCTTTACAACCGCACCCAGTTCATCCTGATGTTTATCAACTATCTCATTTAATTCATCATAACTGTACCATTTAACTCCCTCTTTCTTATAGAGCTCCGCAATGTCTTTATCGGGGTTTACCGGTCTGCCGTTTGCGTCCTCAAAGCTGTACAGCTGATCTTTATAGTACGATTCATACGTGTTGTCTTCCGTCATGTTTTCATCATATTCAAACTCCCTGAAGTTAACGGTATAAACAGTGTAACCGTCAACCTCAAAGCTGTCATCAGGATAATCATTCCTTTCATAACTGCCCTTCAGATAATATTTCGGTACTCTCGGCGTATCCATCCCCATAAGCGTTTCTTCGGAATACAGATATATCCTCTCACAGTCTGAATTGAAATAATAATATTCATCTATATGCAGATTGGCTCCGCCGCTACCGCCGGAATCGACATAACCATATTCATTAACATTAAGATACGATCTATATCCCCATTCATCCGTACCGAAAAGATGCACATCTCCATCATCAAACCTTAAAAAAAGTATATAATTATAATCACCATAGATCGTATAATTTAGATTGACAGCCAGTTCAACGCTGCCATCGGCGCCACAGTCAATATAAGCATATGTAGCATCCGTAAGCCTGACCGGATCATCATCGGGTCCGAAATACTGGCTTTCACGGGCAATATATGCATCTATTATCTCTGAGAAGCTGTACCTGTTTCCCTTCCTGAGCATCCCTTCCACATCAACATCAGAAACCGCCAGGTCCGCATCAGCAAAAAAACTGTTATATGCCCGCCTTGCCCTGGCGTTATTCTTCTTCAGATCCCCTGATTTATCTGCGGATCCTTCTTTGTCTTCGTCTTTACTGTTGTCAGGATCATCCTTCACATCTTCCTGTTTATTCTCATCAGCAGCATCTTCTTCCTTCACCGTCCTGCCATTTTCCGGCAGCTGCATACCGGGCTTTTTATTCCTGCCACAGGCGGAAAGCATAAATGCCAGACATATAAGCATTGCAAATATTTCAAATGACTTTTTAATCTTCATAGCGATCCCTCCTGCTATACTGCCTATAATCCCCAGAAAACCATAAGTGTCCAAAGCGCCATGCCTGTCATGTTAAGCCCAAGGGCACTGTATGAAACCCATCTGAAGATATCCCTCTCATTAAGACTGTTCATCGCAGCGATCACGCCTGTTATATTCCCTATCATCGCAAACAGTCCCACGCCTCCAAGATGCACCGGCGGATTACCCTTGGCGCCAAATGACATCAATATGGCGCCGATCAGTCCCGCCAGAGAACACACTCCCATAGCAAACGAGATGATGCTCGTCATGGAATAATGCCTTGATGAGAACATAAAGCTTTTACGTTTGCGTATCTTCTTTGGCTTCGGCATTACTTAACTCCGTACTCGTCGTAATACTTGTCGATAGATGCCTTAAGTGCTTCATCGATGACTACCCTGCCGTCTATCTGCCTGTTATACAGGTACTCAACAACTTCTTCCATATTTACGATAGCACGTGCCTCTATACCGTACTTATCCTTTATCTCATCAAGCGCACTCACCTTGCCGCCAAGCCCGACTTCCATGCGGTTAAGAGAAACGATAAGACCTTTTATGGTAACATCAGCCTGTGCCGTAATGATAGGATATGTCTCTTCTATCGACTTGCCTGATGTGGTGACATCCTCGATCATCACCACCCTGTCACCGTCATTAAGCCTGCTTCCGAGCAAAATTCCGACATCGCCATGATCCTTAACTTCCTTGCGATTACTGCAATATCTTACATCTTTTCCATACAGCTTGCTTATCGCCATTGACGTTGCCACGCTTAGCGGTATTCCCTTGTAAGCAGGTCCGAACAACACGTCAAAATCAAGCCCGAAATTATCATGGATCGCTTTCGCATAATACTCACCAAGCCTGCTAAGCTGGGTCCCGGTAACATAGGCTCCGGCGTTCATGAAAAAAGGTGATCTACGCCCGCTCTTCAATGTAAAATCACCGAACTTGAGGACCTCGCTGTCCACCATGAACTTTATGAATTCTTCCTTATACTTTTCCATTATATTCTCCTTTATAAACCAGTATGAGATTTCAGTCACATTTATGACGCTATCTGATTACCTGTATACAGGTGATAATATTTACCTTTCTGTTCGAGAAGTTCTTCATGAGTACCGCGTTCTATTATGCGTCCATGTTCAAGCACCATTATACAGTCACTGTTCTTTATCGTCGATAAGCGGTGTGCGATCACGAAGGTAGTACGTCCTTTCATCAGCTTATCCATACCCTGCTGTATCAGCTTCTCTGTACGGGTATCAATAGAACTCGTAGCTTCGTCCAGTATGAGTACAGGCGGATCAGCTATCGCAGCCCTGGCTATTGCAAGCAGCTGCCTCTGTCCCTGACTTAAGGATCCCCCGTCACCCGTTATCACGGTATCATAACCAGCCGGAAGATGCCTGATAAATGAATGGGCATTTGCTAGTCTGGCTGCCGCGATCACCTCTTCATCTGTGGCATCAAGCCTTCCGTAACGGATATTCTCCTTGATCGTTCCGGTAAACAGATGCGTATCCTGAAGAACTATGCCAAGGGAACGGCGAAGATCAGCCTTCTTTATCTTATTTATGTTGATTCCGTCATACCTTATCTTACCGTCCTGAATATCATAAAAACGGTTGATCAGATTCGTTATCGTAGTCTTTCCCGCACCTGTCGACCCGACAAAGGCTATCTTCATTCCGGGCGTCGCAAAGATGTCTATATTATGAAGTACTATCTTCTCATCTGTATAGCCAAAATCAACATCATTAAATACAACGTCGCCCTTAAGTTCAACATAAGTCGTTGTATCTTCCGCCTTATGGTAATGCTTCCACGCCCACAGGCCTGTCCTCTCTTCAGATTCGCTAATGTTACCCTGCTCATCCTTCTTTGCATTGACAAGCATAACGTAGCCCTCATCCACCTCGGGCTCCTCATCCATCAGCTTAAATACCCTGTCCGCTCCCGCAAGAGCCATGACCACGGTGTTAAACTGCTGGCTTATCTGGTTTATTGGCATGTTAAGGTTCCTGTTAAATGTAAGGAAGCTTGCAAGGCTTCCGAGAGTGAATCCCCAGAAATTACCTATGGCAAATATCGCACCCACGATAGCCACCAGAACATAGCTCACGTTACCGAGCTGTGCATTTATCGGTCCCATAATGTTCACATATTTATTTGCATTGTTCGCACTTTCAAACAGGCTCTCATTAAGTCTGTCAAAATCATACACAGCCTGGTCTTCATGGCAGAATACCTTTATGACTTTCTGCCCTTCTATCATCTCCTCAATATAACCGTTAAGCGCTCCAAGCTCTCCCTGCTGCTTAACAAAAAACTGCGAACTCTTCTTGACTACCGCTTTGCTCGCAAACAGCATGACCGCCACCATGGAAAGAGTCACCAGGGTTAACGGCAGGCTCAGGGCTATCATGCTCACAAGTATGCTCACAACAGTTATGACCGAGTTCATAAGCTGCGGCATAGTCTGCGATATTACCTGTCTTAGCGTGTCAACATCATTTGTATATACTGACATGATATCGCCGTGGCTATGTGTATCGAAATATCTGATTGGAAGGTTCTCCATACGTTCAAACAGGGACGTCCTTATCCTTCTAAGTGATCCCTGTGAAACATAGATCATCAGCTTGTTATAAGTAAATGTTGACAGTATACCCACAGCATAGATAATGACCATCTTTGTGATCGCATTACCAAGCGGGGCGAAATCCGGATCCTTTTGTCCGATCATCGGAATGATGTATACATCTACCAGTTCCTTCATGAACAGGGTACCGCGTACCGTACAGAGAACTGAAAGGATGATCCCGATACATACAAATACCATATGCAGTTTATAGTGACCGAAACTCGCCGCGCACAGTCTCTTAAATATCCTGCCCGGATTGTCAAGCTTCGGGCGGGGACCCATGGCTCTGCCGCCGTGTCCCATCTTTATCTCACGGGGTTTCTGTTCAGCCATTACCGACACCTCCCTTCACTTCGTCAGAGGTTGTACTGCTCATATCCCGACCGGCATCTGTACTGTAATCTTCTTCCGAATGATAGTCTCCATCTGCCGCAAAATTAACAGCCATATCAGAACGGGAGGATTCATCCGACTCCAGTTTATCGAAATCCCTCTCACCAGTCTGACTCTCGTATACATCACGATAAATATCGTTGTTATTTAACAATTCTTCATGCGTACCGATACCGTTTATTCGTCCATCATCCATAACGATTATCCTGTCGGCATCCTTGACCGAGGACACACGCTGCGCGATTATTATCTTTGTCGTATCAGGTATCTCCTCAAAGAAAGCATGTCTGATCTTTGCATCAGTAGCCGTATCTACAGCGCTTGTACTGTCATCCAGTATAAGCACCTTGGGCTTCTTAAGGAGTGCTCTCGCGATACACAGTCTCTGCTTCTGTCCTCCGGATACATTGGTTCCACCCTGCTCGATATGTGTTTCATACCCATCAGGCATCTTCTCAATGAATTCGTCGGCACATGCAAGATGACATGCATGCCTGCACTCTTCTTTCGTTGCATATTGATTGCCCCAGCGCAAGTTATCATAAATGCTTCCCGAAAACAGAACATTCTTCTGAAGCACCACTGCTACCTCATTACGCAGTGTCTCAAGATCGTACTCCCTTACATCGCATCCGCCAACCTTTATACTTCCCTGCATAACATCATACAGACGGCAGATAAGGTTAACAAGAGTGGTCTTGCCGCTTCCCGTGCCTCCTATGATGCCTATTGTTTCACCGGAATCTATCTTAAGCGTAATATCTTTAAGTACCGGTGCCTCGCTCTCCTTATAATATGAAAAATCAACATCATTGAATTCTATGCTTCCGTCCTTTACCTTCATTACAGGATTCTCGGGATTTACTATATCAGGTGTCTCATCAAGTACCTCAACAATACGTTCGCCGCTTGCCATGCTTATTGATACCATTACGAATATCATCGAAAGCATCATAAGGTTCATGAGTATGTTCATACAGTATGTAAGCAAAGTCATCAGTTCGCCGGTGGTAAGCTCGCTGCTTACTATCATATGCGCCCCGATCCAGCTGATCACAAGGATGCAGGTATATATTGCCGTCATCATGACAGGACCGTTTAGCACCACCTTGCTCTCGGCGTTAACGAAAAGGTTGTATATATTCTCACAGGCCTTGTACATGCGTGATTTTTCATAATCCTCACGGACATAGGCCTTGACTACACGGATAGCATTTACGTTCTCCTGCACAGTAGCATTGAGCTCATCATACTTTTTAAATACCTGGCGAAAACTCTTCATTGCCGAGAGCATGATAGTCACTATTATCATTGCAAGGATGATGACCGCTATCAAATAGACG
>JAFXVI010000038.1 GCA_017524595.1 Lachnospiraceae bacterium
CCGGCAGCCTTCTTAATGCCCCTGTCTATCGTATCATTGGGCATATTGTTCGCCTTGGCCTTGGCGACAACATCATGAAGCCTGGAATTATTATTGGGATCCGGTCCGCCTTCCTTTACTGCAACAGCAATTTCACGGCCTATAATGGTAAATATCTTACCTTTGGCCGCATCATTCTTCTCTTTCTTATGCTTAATGTTAGCAAATTTGGAATGTCCTGACATAAAAATACCTCATTTGTTGTCTCTGAATAATTTTACACCAACTTACATAGTAACATTTTTTATAAAAATCATCAAGTTAAATGCCCCGGCTAAACATACTTTCTGGGAACCCTGTCTGAAATACCGCATACAAGCTCATAATTGAACCTTCCAGAAAGCCTTCCAAGGTCTTCCGCGGTTATACTGCATCCTCCCGAATTACCCAAAAGTACAACCTCATCATATTCTTCTGCTTCAGGGATATCAGTTACATCGACCATAAGCTGATCCATGCACACTCTGCCAAGGATATGCGCTTTCTTTCCTCTGATAAGCACATATCCCTTATTGGATAACGAACGCGGATATCCATCGGCATATCCGACAGGAACTGTAGCCACTCTCGTTTTCCTGTCAGTCCTGTATATTCCTCCATAGCTTATCTCAACGCCCTCGTCAAGTGTCTTTATAAATACTATGCTGCTCTTTAATGACATCGCAGGTTCAAGTCTTATCGTACCGGGAATCTCTTCTCCTGAAGGCCAGAGTCCATACATTGTTATCCCGGCGCGAACAAGATCCATGTTTGCCTCGGGCATTTCAAGAATGGCTGCGCTGTTGGAACAATGTCTGAATCTCGGATCAAGCCCGTGTTTTGCGCATGCATCAAGAAAATCATTAAACCTCTTAAGCTGTCTTTGGGCAGATGTCTTATCCGGTTCATCAGCACGAGCAAAATGTGTAAATATACCTTCTACATCTAGCCTTTCAAATCCGGCTATCTTTAGCGCCGTATCAACGCCTTCTTCATCACACGGAACCCCTATTCTCGACATGCCGGAATCCACCTTTATGTGGATCTTACAGGGCCTGCCTGCAACGATCGCGGCTTCATTCAGCTGCCTTGCTGTTTCAACTTTAAATACAGCCGGACGTATATCCAGCCTGATCATCTCTTCGTAATTCTCAGGAAATGTATATCCCAACACCAGTATGGGCTTTCTGATGCCTCCGTCTCTTAATTTGAATGCTTCTTCCGCTGTCGCGGTAGCATATCCGAAAACGCAGTTCATCTGCTCAAGCCGCACCGCTATTTGAAGCGCTCCATGACCATATCCGTCAGCCTTGATGACCGCAAGTATCTGTGTCCCCGGTGCGATGATCTCTGCCATGTTCGAAATATTATTCTCTATAGCTCCCAAAGATATTTCGGCAGTAACTCTTCTTCTACTCATCTACTGCCTCCAGACAGGTTTTTATCTCATTAATCAGGTTACTGGCCAAAAGACCCGGTTTTCCTGTCTTTGCAGCGGCAAGATCTCCGGCATATCCATGTATATAGCAGCCATACACCGAAGCATCGAGCGGACTTAATCCCCTTCCAAGAAGAGCCGATATTATACCGAACAGACAATCTCCGATCCCGGCAACAGCCATTCCGTTATTCCCTGTTGTATTAACGAAACAATCACCTGTTTTCGATGCGATCACAGTCCTTGTGTCCTTGGTAACACAGGTAAGATTATATGTTTTGGCAACATCAACCGTATTCCCCACAATATCATTAAGCACATCTGCTTTATCCATCTCTGCAAATCTGGCAAACTCATTTATATGCGGAGTTATTATTATCTCGCGGTCACTTTCCTTCTTGAGTGTAAGTTTATAACGTTTCAGCATATCCAGTGCATCAGCATCAAGGATAAGTGTTCCTGTTGATTTGAAAAATGCAAATTCAAACAGTTCCTTTGCTATGCTGTCCTTGCCTATACCCGGACCTATTGCGGTAACATCCGCCCATTTTACGGATTCGGCAAGCTTCACTCTGTCCAGCTTATCCTTATATGTCTCTATCATGGCTTCAGGGAGCTTACTGCTTATAAGCTGTCTGTTATTCTCATGAGTTACGACCTTGACCATGCCCGCCCCTGTCTTAAAGCAGCTCTTTGCAGCCAAAAGCGCACAGCCGCTCATACTCTCACTTCCGGCAATGATAAGCACCTTGCCGAAAGTACCCTTATTCGAATAATCGGGACGCTTTAACAGTTTTGAACCCACTATGTCTTTTTTAGTAAGGCATTTAAGCAGCGGTGTTACTTCGCTTAATGATTCATCCGTGATACCGATATTTGCAAGCATCAGCTTCCCTACATAATCAATACCCGGATACAGCATAAGCCCCTTCTTATAGTAAGCAAAGGTTACAGTCATATCCGCCCTTATCGCCGCTCCCATGATCTCACCCGTGGTGGCGTTTACTCCGGATGGAATATCCACTGAGACGATCTTTGCGCCGTTTTCCTTAAATGAATTGATCCCTTCAATAAACGCCGCTGTGTCTCTCTCCAGTTTGCGATTCAATCCTATGCCGAATATCGCATCAATTATCAACGTATATTCGTCATCCTTTACCGAAGAACGCACCGGGATACCATAGCTCAAACAACCTTCATAATTCACCTTGGTTTCCGGTCCCATATGCGACGGCATGCCTGCAAGAAGGATATCAACCCTTATCTTCCTTTCATGGAGTATCCTGGCTATTGCAAAGCCGTCACCGCCGTTATTGCCGCTGCCGCATACAACAAGTACCCTCTTGAGATTGAACTTGTCATGCATTATTGCCGCAACACATTTGAGTGCGGCGCGCTCCATGAGTACAGCGGAAGGAACATGGAAATTCCTTATCGTATACTCATCACAGCTCTTCATTTCATCAGCTGATAAAATGTATTCCACTTTACTGCTCCTTCTTTTCCTCTGTTGACTCCTGTTTCTGCTCGGGTTTCTTCAGGGTGGGTTCATATCTCATATCAAAAATTTCCATTACATCCGGTCCGAATATATCATGCATATATGTATAAAGATCTGCATTCTGGAATTCCCGTTCCTGCTTCTTTATGATATTCTTCTTAAGTTCTATCCTTACATTATGTATCCAGTCGGCAATTTTTTCTATCTCATCTGTATTCTCTGACAAAGTCTCATAACACAGAGCCATTGTCTGTATCATCAGCTCTTTGTTTACGCGATCTATCTCACGCGGAAGCTCCAATAGCTCATCCTCATATTGATCGATCTTTTCATTAGACTCATTTATAAGGCGTTTGCTGTCATTTACCTTCTTTTCAGCTTCTCCGTCCTTTTCATCCATGCTGCTTACGATATTATTCATAAGCTCGCCTTTGATCTTCTTTATTTCCTTTATCTCACTGTTGAGCTTGCCCTGCCTCTTAAGAAGAGCCGTAAGTTCTTTCTCCAGTTCCTCGATTTCCGGTGTAGTGCCAGAACGCTTGAACAGCTTATGCCATTTATTGTCAAGTATCAGAACCGGAATACGCTTATCTCCAAGAGCTTCTCTGAATTTTTCATCGGATATGGACACGTTATCCTCCTCTCTTGCAGCTGCATTAAGCATCACACTTTATTATCTTATACATACTTAAGCATTACTGCTCAGGTTATAAGACAGTCTCATAAGGCTTTCTGACAGATGAACATTTTCAACCACGATATCATCAGGCACATTAAGATCAATATGGGCAAAATTCCATATTCCCTTTATACCGTAAGATACCAGCAGTTCAGCAACCTTTACGGCACCAGTCTTAGGTATTGTAAGAACCGCGATATCAATATCATTTTCTTTCATAAATGACTCTATCGCTTCCATTGGCTGAACCTTTATGCCCCTTATCTCCTTATCATATATCTCCTCATTGCGGTCAAAGATTCCTTTTATTATAAAGCCTCTTTTTTCAAAATTCACATAATTAGCAAGAGCCTGTCCAAGATTCCCTGCTCCGATAAGGATAAGATTATGCTTCTTGTCAAGTCCGAGGATACTTCCTATCTCATCATAAAGATGTCTTACATTATATCCGTATCCCTGTTGCCCGAACCCTCCAAAATTATTAAGGTCCTGACGTATCTGTGATGCCGTGACCCGCATCAGACCCGAAAGCTCCTGTGAAGAAATCCTCTCCACTCCCTCGTCGTTGAGTTCTCCAAGATAGCGGTAATATCGCGGCAACCTGCTGATCACTGCCTTTGATATTTCTTTTTCTTCCACGTAAATACCCCGCTGTTTACATATACGATTGAAGCGTTTCCCTTATTGCCTTAATAAAGTCAAGGCTGTTAAGTGCAGTAACATTCTTAAGTGTTGTGATAAGTGCAAGATCTTTAGTCATCTTACCGGCTTCAATAGTGTCTATCGTGGCTTTTTCCAGCTTGTTGGCAAAATCAACAAGTTCCTTTATATCATCCAGTTCGCCGCGCTTTCTTAGTGCTCCGGTCCACGCAAAAATGGTAGCTACTGAATTCGTGGATGTTTCCTCGCCCTTCAGATATTTATAATAATGCCTCTGTACCGTACCATGTGCCGCCTCATATTCATAAACCCCGGTCGGTGATACAAGCACTGAGGTCATCATTGCAAGCGAACCGAAAGCACTTGAAACCATATCGCTCATCACATCACCGTCATAGTTCTTGCAGGCCCAGATCATACCACCTTCAGAGCGCATTATCCTGGCCACGATATCGTCAATAAGTGTATAGAAGAATTCAATACCGGCTTCATTGAACTTCTCCTTATATTCATTCTCAAATATCTCATTGAATACATCCTTGAAATGATGATCATATTTCTTGGAAATTGTATCCTTGGCTCCAAACCAAAGATCCTGTTTGCAGTCAAGTGCATAATTAAAACAGCACCTTGCAAATGCCTCTATTGAAGACGTACAGTTGTGTACTCCCTGGATGACTCCACCCTTTTCATCAAATTCATGAATAAGCTGAGTCTTACGTGTACCGTCAGGTGCTGTAAATACAAGTTCTGCCCTGCCGGCACTTTCGATAAGCATCTCTGAATTAAGATAAATATCACCGTAAGCGTGCCTTGCTATTGTTATTGGTTTCTTCCAGTTACGAACATAAGGTTCAATGCCCTTTACTATTATGGGGGCACGGAACACCGTTCCGTTAAGCATTGCTCTTATTGTTCCATTAGGGCTCTTCCACATCTCCTTAAGATCATATTCAGTCATTCTTGCCGCATTGGGAGTTATGGTGGCACATTTAACGGCAACGCCGTATTTCGCAGTAGCATTAGCCGAATCCCTGGTCACCTGATCATCAGTTTCATTCCTGTGTTTTAATCCGAGATCATAATATTCTGTCTTTAGATCGATAAACGGAAGCAACAATTCATCCTTTATCATCTGCCACAGTATTCTTGTCATCTCGTCGCCGTCCATCTCAACCAGCGGTGTTTTCATCTCGATCTTACTCATCATTATTCCTCGCTTCTTATTTATCTGATTTGTGTTTATTGGGCGGTACCATCTGAGGCAGTCCAAGATCGGAACATGTCTGTGAGATTATGCTTACAAGCTCATCATTGGTCATTACCGTAACACGTCCGTTCTCGTATTCGCCGTCAACGATCTCCTTTATGCGTGTAACCAGCTCACAGTTCTTATCAAGGTGCTTATCTTCCGGAAGTTTATAATAAGTATTGATCCAGTGAGCTATGCCTGCCAGTCCGGATGTATTGGATACCGCACATAGTACCGGTCTGTTCAGAAACTTCTCCGTATCAAAAATATTATATATCTCTTCATTCTTAAGCAAGCCGTCAGCATGGATACCTGCCCTTGTAACATTGAAGTTCTCACCCACAAAAGGAGTCCTTGGTGGTATATGGTAACCAATTTCTCTCTCGTAGTACTCGGCAAGCTCAGTGATTATGGTCGTATCCATCCCATTAAGGTCTCCCTTGAGCTGCGCATACTCAAACACCATTGCTTCAAGCGGGGTATTGCCCGTACGCTCACCTATGCCAAACAACGAACAATTCACACCTGAGCATCCGTACAGCCATGCAGTTGTCGAATTGGACACAGCCTTGTAAAAATCATTATGACCGTGCCATTCAAGCAGGTACGGATCTACGCCCGCATGTTTGTTAAGTCCGTAGATTATTCCCTGAACCGAACGCGGTATTACAGCACCCGGATAATTAACTCCATATCCCATCGTGTCACAGGCTCTTATTTTGATAGGGATCTTATACTCGTCCATCAGACGCATCAGCTCAAGACAGAACGGAATCACATACCCGTAAATATCTGCCCTTGTGATATCTTCAAGATGACAACGCGGGCTTATTCCCTCTTCAAGACAGTCCTTGACAATATTAAGGTAATGCTCCATTGCCTGTCGCCTGTTCATCTTGAGTTTGTAGAAGATATGGTAGTCGGAACAGCTCACAAGGATACCGGTCTCTTTCATTCCTATCTCCTTGACAAGCTTAAAATCTTCCTTGCTCGCCCTTATCCAGCTCGTTATCTCAGGAAATTGATATCCCCGCTCCATACATTTGTATACAGCATCCCTGTCCTTTTTGCTATACAGAAAGAACTCACTGGCCCTTATCATCCCATTAGGGCCACCAAGTTTATGAAGATAATCATATATGGTTACTATCTGCTCTGTCGTATATGGTGCCCTGCTCTGCTGACCGTCTCTGAATGTAGTATCGGTGATCCATATCTCCTTTGGCATATTATGCGGAACTATCCTGTCATTGAATGCGATCTTGGGAACCTCTTCATAAGGAAATAGGTTTCTGAACACATTCGGCGTTTCGACATCGGCAAGGATATACATATGCTCCTCAAGTTCGAGAAGATTGTTATTTACGTTCATCCTCACTGCTCTGTTTTCAGTTTTCATAATGATACACCTCAATACTTTATAAAAATATATTGTATTTTATCAGACCTGTTTTTTCAAGAGCCCGCTTTCTTTCCCTTGTACAAAAAGAGGATCGCAGCCAGGGATATCAGTATTACAGCGAGATACCACTTGATCTGAACACTCCCAACACTCCTGTTAAGTGTCATTATAACCGCATTCTGAATATTAGGCCCCATATTTTCAGTATTCTCAGCACTTAATATCCTGGTCTGTTCCGGTCGTACATAAAACAGATACAGCGAAAAATGCGGTGCAACGAACCTTATCTTATCATTTCCTCCATGACTTACTATCTCTGAAGATATTTCCTCAAGCACACCGTTATCATTGATCGCTCCTACCGAGATATCCGGCGCTGTAGTGAGAGCCCCGGGTACAGGTAGTTCTATATCCACCTTCCTGCCGGACAACCTGGTTACCGGGATATTTGAAACATTATCATACATCTCTATGTTAAGCGGAGTCATAAGGACATCCGACGTGCCGTATCTTTCCATAAGAGCATGACGGCATCTGTCTGCTGCATTTAACGCATCCTCTATCTTTATATTGTAATTTCCGTCATTACCCGATATGGCCGCAAACGGTTCATCCTTATCGGGACTTATCGAAGGATCCATATCAACATCGAGTATCACTGTACCATCATCGGTATTATCATTGTTGTCCTGAACATTTACAAGTGCAGAATTAATACTTTCAAGCATTGTATTAAGTTCCGGAGACGTGTTTCCCGTTATTGATACCCTGTTTATAACCTTATCAGTCCATTCCTGTTTTTTTTCATAAGGCTCGAAAGCTCCTGCACTGACTCCGGTCATTATATACTTCTTGTCATTTATAACAACATGCGGATCTATGAAAACATTTCCGTCAGCGTCAGTATTATCGGAATCAGACTGTATAAGCCTCAATGTTCCGCGGTCTAAATCCCGATCGGAAGATATGGTATACACCTGGCCCCTGAAACCAAATTCATTCGGTGATAATATCGAATCATTGGAAATATCCGTATCGCTTCCGATAACGACATTGTTATACCCCGCAAAAGGAAGGGACCTTAGATCATATGCAGACAGGCGGGTGGCAGTATTCTTATAAGAGACCGTCGGCAATTCATTACCTAGAAATACAACTGCTCCCTCGGGATCTGCCTGATCTGCGGAAAGGCCTGACCTGTCAAAAGCACCCAGGCCTATTCTCTTTACTCCGCCGGGAACGATCACCTGTTTGAAGGCACAGTCCTTAAATGCCCTGTCCTCAATATCCGTTACCGTATCAGGTATGGAAACAGAAGTAAGACCGCTACATCCGTTAAATGCATCTTCACCAATAGTAATAAGTCCCTGCGGAAGAGTGACCCCGGTTATCGATGTATTGCCTCTGAAGCAACCGGAACCTATAGTTTTTACTCCCCCCGGGATTGATACATTACCACCGCCACCTCTGTAACCAAGAAGTATCCCGTCACCTGCAACAAAAAAATCATTTCCGTCTCCGCCCTTAAGCATCATATCAAGCCATGGTGTTCCGTCAAATGCTCCCAGCTCTATCCGGCTCACACTGTCCGGTATACTTACTTCCTTAAGGGCTCCGCAATTATAAAATGCCGCATAACCAATGGCGGTTGTTCCTTCAGGGATGCTTATCTTCTCTATTCCCGATCTGGCAAATGCAAAATCACCTATACTGTCAAGTCCTGATGGAATGGTAACTTCCTTAATTGCCGTATTCTTATAAAAAGACCTGTTTCCAATCCTCCTGATGCCTGACGGCAATGACGGGGAAGTATTTGTACCATTGTATTTATCAAGCGTTCCGCTCACTATCCTATAATCCCCACCCTGTCCTGTCATGCCTGACTCATATGGAACCGAGTCCTCGCTTTCGGCGCTGTCAATATCAAAACCATAAACATGAACATCCCTGGGAAGCATGACCATCGCACTTCCGCCGACTATCTTTCCCGAAGCCAGTTCTCCGGGGATCTTATTATCAGAATAATCCGGGGTCACTGAACTGACATAAGGCATCTGATTCAGATACGTCTTCTCACCTGCCGAACCCGATACACTGACATCATACGAATTACTGCTTACCGTACCTATATAGTCCGCAAAATCTTCCTCGGATACTCCCGCCTCGGCAACCTTCCTTTTTGCCTCATCAGAGTCATAATAGTTCACCATAACATTATTGGTCAGATAAAAAGCTTTTTCATCTATATATCCCACAGAATCCGGCAGGGAAACATTTCTAAGATTGTAACAGTCACTGAATGAATATGCCATTAATGATTCAATGTTATACGGCAATACTACATTGGTAAGACCCGAACAATTGGCAAATGCATATTCAGGTATCTCCTTAAGCTTTGAAGATAGCGAAATATCAGCAAGCTGCGGAGCACCCCAGAATGCATATTCCTCAATGCTTTCCACTGTTGAAGGCATATTATATGACCCTCTGGTCCTGCCTGCCAGATACTGAATTACCTTTTTCCCATCAATGCTGTAAAGAACCCCATCAACACAAACGTATGATTCGTTACCGGGTGCGACCGAAATACCGGTCAGCTTTCCACATTTGGCAAAAGCCGCGGAACCTATCTGTGTACACTTCTTTGGTATGTTAACGTACTGTAACTGCTCACAACCCGAAAAAGCGCTGGAGCCAATGGCTCTAACGCTTTCCGGTATAACAACCTGCATCAGATTGCTGCAGTTTTCAAAAGCAGCAAAATCTATATTTCTTACGCTGTCAGGGATCACAACCTTTAAAAGAGTTGAATTACCCGAAAAAGCATCTTTACCTATTGTCTGTACCGTATTAGGCAACGTTATCATCTCATCGGAGCCTGTATATCTTACCAATGTGCTTCCGTCCATCTCGTAGTTGCCCACTTTTGTTGATGCGTACGAAGGTTCCGACGGCATACATAATATCATGACCGATGTGATGCATAACAATATGGCAATCAGCCTTCTTAGCTTTCTCCCCATCGTAACTCCTTAATACTATGCAGCTGCAAATGTCTCCTCGTTGTCACGTTTCATGAACATAAACAATGCAGCAGCTATAAGACCTATAACCAGAAACCACTTAGGATGGATCATATCTCCTGTCTTTGGAGTGGCATCAAGCGTACCTGCCGCTGTCAGATTGGCGGTATCAACATAAACCACATAAGGTGAAAAATGTGTGGCTGTAAAAGTCATGCACGGCACCGAATTGATCACCGTAAACCTGGGAGTCATCTTATCAAGGGTTCCTCCTGATGTACTGGCCACCTTGGCATTACCGCCATATATAGCAAGATCATCCGGAATAGGAATGGTAATGCTTACTGATACACCTTCAGGAACGGGTGATATTTTATTGGCTCCTGTGGAATCATACAGGCTTATATCCATAGGAAGATAGCGGATATCGTTAAGCGATCCGAACTCAGCAGTGAGTGCAGCTACAGCCGCATCATTAGCCTCCTGTGTCTCTGTGATCTTAACAACATAATTGTCAGAAGAACCGTTAACCGTTGCAGACATCTTGCCGACATCCGAAAGACCATTCGCTGTAGATATCACGTTGGTCTTGCCTCCTGCACCTGCGGTATTTGCATTCCCTGTATTTCCGGTACCGCCCTGTGCATTTGTTGCTCCTGCTGCAGGCGCAGAAGCATATCCGCTTATGACTATCGGAACGGTAGATGAATTGATCACTGACGGCGTACTGCTCGAACTGTTGCTTCCGCTGCTTGAGCTGCTCGAGCTGGAGCTCGAACTTGAACTCGAACTGCTTGAGGAGCTGGGCGTAGGAGACGGTGTGGGCGTCGGTTTAGACGTACTACTCGAACTGGTTGAACTGCTCGAACTGCTCGAACTTGAACTCGAACTGCTAGAGGGATCCGAATTATAGTAAGCAACAAATATTGTCGGATCCTGTGTGACCTTACTTACAGTCGAGCCATTATCAGAACGCCATTCCACAAATATATACCCTTCTCTGACAGGATCAGGCGGAAGTTCAGGCTTACCCCCCTCGGTTACATATTGTATATATGTTGGGGGATCACCTACCGGGATAGGTGTCATATCCCAATCATAAAATGATACTCTGCATCTCCCGTTAATGGGTTCGAAAGTAATATTGTTATCTTTGGCATATCTCTCCGCCGAGCTGTCGTAATATCCACAAATAGTAGGCTCCTGCTCCTTATCAAAAGCCGATGGACTGATATACACTTCACGGCCATAAATATAAACATAATAATCCTCTGCCAGATCTGTAAAAGCCCCCGCTTCGATATTATTGACGCTCTCCGGCAATAGTATCTTCGTAAGATTAGGACAGTTCAAAAAACAATCCTTGGGTATGGTTTTTAATTTCTGCGAATCAGACAGATCCACATTTCTTAAATATGGACAATTCTTGAATGCGCTTGTCGCGATTTTGGTTATATCACGTAAAGTGGGATCATTCTGCGAATTTATTATCTTATTTGAAATATCAGTCAATGCCTGATTCCCGCGTCCGTAAAGCACCTCCTCGAGAGTTGTGTCTGTTCCATTGTAACTGTATATAATTCCGTTTTCACACCAATAATACGGATCTGCTTCGGTAGCATCCTCCTTATTTCCTTCTGAAGCAAAATTGACGTGCTGAAGACTGCTGTCCGGATCTCCCTCCTTCCATGGATGCTTATCCAGATCAAACAGGAACGGTCTTGTACCTATATCAGTTACGTTCTTTGCAAAATAGACATCTGTAAGATACACATCATCCTTAAATATACCCTCCTCATCGGGAAGCTTGGAAACATGCAGCGTGATCGAATTCACATAATTGCCGTCACTTCCCAGAGTACCCGATATGCCACGCATATATCTCTTTGTAGGATCAAGTGTATTTATGGCTTCATCCAGATAACTGATCCCATCCGGTACTGTGATATATTTCAGATTTTCTATGATCTTCTTTTCAGTTGCCGACAGATTGGCGCCGGTCTGCCTCTTTTTTATAATATTGCTTATATAATAATCTCCCGTTATCTTCCCTTCCTTATCATACGTGCGCCCAACCATGGTTGCCTCCGTAGGATATGTCAAAAGGGTCGTTCCAACTTCTCCTTTGGTTTTATCACTGTTATATCTTAGAGAGATATTCTCCGGATTGCCACTTATATATGTGATATAACTGTTTGATATCGGACTTACCCTGTTTCCACCGTCGCCTTTAACCGATCCTTCAGGCAGATTAAGTGCATATGAATATGGTTTATATGAAGGGTCATTAACCTTGCCTTTCATAATCAGCCATAAACCGTTAACGCTGCTGTTTTCACTCCCCAATCTGTTGATCCCTATATTATAATGTTTTGCCGCCTCTTCAATATCCTGATCTCCAAATGAATCCTGACGATAGGTCTTAAACGCATCAGTACCTATAGAAGTGACATTAACATCGATTATTTCGTCCGAATTGTACGCATCGTCCCTGAAATCCACCTCAAGAAGCTTCCTGCACTGATCAAAACATTTACTTCCTATGGTAGTCGCTCCGTCACCACTTGTTTGCTTGAAACGAACATACAGAAGTTCGGGATCCTCGGCAAATGCCGAATCACCGACAGCGACACCCTTCGTATTAATGTACACTTCCCTGAGAGCCGGCGCGCCTTTAAAGGCACCGTTTCCTATCGAAGTAATATTATCCTGGATCGTTAATTTTTTAAGCTTGTCAGCATATTCATTGTCTGTCACATATGCACCGTCTGCTATAGCAGTTATAGCCTGATCACCTATCGTGGTAGGGATCGTTAAGGATTCTTCCGAATTCTCGGTTGGTTCAATGTGGTTTATCACTCCATCACTGAAATTGAACAGATAATCTCCCAATACCAACTCATAAATATCTTTTTCTCCATCCTTATAATTATAGGTATTTGAAAACTTCTTTGCGCTAACATGAGCTGCAGCCTCCTGTGTGGCTGCCGGATAAGGAATGGGACCCTCTATAACAAATGAATCTGCCACTGTAGTCTTGTCATAGGAAGGATCTCCCTTGGTTTTTGCGTATTCCAGTGTGGAAGATGTTACAAACTGCCAGTCATCATAAGGTCTGGCGTTCCGACTTCCTTTACCTTCGCTATTGTAATAAAACTTAAGTCTCTTTAAGTTGCCGCATCTTTGGAACATATACCTGCCCAAAGTGGATTCTGTTCCTTCACTGTACGGAAGATTACCGTACTCCTCCGGAAGATAAACTGTTTCAAGTGAAGTACAGCCGGCAAACAGGCCTTCGTAATCAGTTCCGTCTACAGATTTAGCACTCTCAAGCTTCTTGTACATATTCATTCCGGTCATTGCACTGCAATTAGCAAATGCATAGGGACCTATCTTTATAACACCTGTAGCAACTGTAGGCTCGTTATACTGTGCAAACATTCCGGCATGTTCATCGAGGCTGTCGTTAAGATTGGTACATCCGTAAAAGACTCCTGCGCCAAGCGTAAGATCTGATATATACGGAAGCTTTATCGAATTGAAAGCACAGCCTGCAAAAGCACCGTCTGCTATCGTTTTCAAAGCTGAACATTCTGATATATTAAAGTTACTAAGCTTGCCGCAACCCGAAAAGCATTCACGTCCTATTGAGCTCACCTTGTTTCCGATATTGATATCACTCAGATTACCGCAGCCCTTAAACGCCCTGTTTCCAAGTTTATATAATATCGCTTCCGGCATATTAATCTTCTGAAGCTCATTTCTGCCAATAAAAGCTTCATCACAAATATATGCAATATTACATTTATCAAAACATATATATTCAACCTCCGGTTCTCCTTCAGTTTCCCATTTGCTTGGATCATCCGGATTCTCATCAGAGCTTTCCTTTGAAATCTTCCATATCTCGATCTTATGAAGATCATACTGATGTCCCAGGGAATCTGTATGATTTTCGGACGTCTGGACGTATTTCTTATAAGTCCTGGATCCGCTTTCATCCTCCGGCACATAATATATCTCATCCTCATGCTGTGTGCCTTTATCATCGTAACAAACTCCGTTTGTCAGATTGATCTCGCTGGGATTATATTCGGTACTGTAACCAATGTATTGCTGCAGGGCGTGGTATTTACCGCTCTCTGAATCAGCACTCTCAGCCGGTCTTTCCACTTCGCCCATTATAAACACCGGAACCGCAAACTCACCTGTCATTCCCTCTGTGTCTATCTTAAAATATTTGTGTTCAACATTTTTCATATCATATACTGATTTGGCTTCACCCAAAGGAAACGCATAAAAAGAATTGGTGGTATCAGCCGGTATAGATGTTGCATTTTCATCTACAATAGAGTAGTTTTTTATAACATCTTCAAGACTCATCACATTTTCGGCAGGATTGACATATGCCTCTGTCTTACGCTGTGTTGGTATTAATGACACGATAAGTGCCGAAACAAGCAGTAACGAAGCTATTGTCCTCCTTGCTCTTTTCTTCAATCTGAATCTTTTCTTCTTAACGTTCCTTCCCATAATTCTCCCCGTACCTGATCAATCGATCCTCTTTGCTACTACCACAAACCTCTCCGCACCCTCAGAATAATCGCAGGTCGAGAGTGTTATAAGGCTGTCTCCGTAATATGATTCAACGCCTGTTTCATACAGTGATTTATTGGCCATTTCCTGCATATTGGACATATATTCCTGAGCCGAATTCGCATCTATAAATTGATAATACTTAAAGGCAACCTCAGATTCCTCATGTACTACATCATTAAATACATACATAACCCGGTACTTGCCCTTGTCGTAGAGTGTATCGAATCTTATAACCGGATGCTTATCACAGTATTTCTTATCCTTATAACTGTCCAGAGTACCAAACATCTTTCCGGACTTCATATTATGCCCGTATATGATGATATTCTGACTGCGCGGCCAGATGCTGCACTCAGCGTCAATAAATATCGACCCGTTATTATCCTTCTCCTGATCAAAGTTATGATCCAGATAATAATCCTCATTCTTAGACTGCATCACGGGATAGTCAATACCTGTGCCCTCTATCTCTATCCATCCGATTATGCTTTTATTCTTGGAATATAAAGCATTGAATTCTTCAAGCACAGGGGGCGCATCCTCTTGTTCAACAAGATGCACGGTCGGTTTATTCTGGACGTTTATTGGTTTTTTATCCTTGAGGTCTGAAAGCTGTTCGAAATTTGATGAAGAGTCGCCTGACATGTATATGTAAAAAGCAAAATAACCTAAACAGAGCACAGCCGCAAGGCCACAGATAAACCTTACGATACTTCTGGTCCTTGCATTACTGTTTCTTTTGTTCCTGCCCATTACCCCTTAGACCCTTATCAAATAAACCCTCAGTATTATTCATCATATATAATAACTATATCTTGCGGAAAAATCAAGCAAAATGTATATATGTTGTAGTTAAGGGTCACTTACCCCTCTTTTTCATTTTCATCTTCCGTATCGGGTCTGCCTTCATCATCCCCCTCTTCATCCTTCGTTTCAGGCAGTTCCATTCTTATCTTCTCAATATGGTTCTTATCCATTTCAACCGTAGTAAGCTTTGTACCGTCATCAAGTTCGACAGACTCCCCGTTTTCCGGCACTCTTTCCAGCTTTTCTATCATAAGTCCTCCGATTGAATCATAATTCTCCGAGTTAAGGTCAAGATCGAGTGCGTCATTTATATCATCTATCTTAAGGGAACCATCCACAAGATACTCTCTCTCACCGACTTCTTTAATAAGATCCTCCTCGTCCTCATCGAATTCATCCCTGATCTCCCCGACTATCTCTTCAAGAAGATCTTCCAGAGTAACAAGTCCTACCGTGTCTCCGTATTCATCAAGTACAAGGATCATGCTAATATGGTTCTGCCTCATTTCGACCATAAGCTCTGATGTCTTTTTGTATTCAACCGTAAAGTTCGCCTCACGCATTATATTGCGTATATTAAAGTTATTAACGTCCTCGTAAAACAGGACGTCCTTCATGTTGATTATTCCTATGATATTATCGGTAGACTCTTCAAAAACAGGTATTCTTGTGTATTTATGTACCTCGAATTGTTCCTTTAATTCCCAGTAACTGGCATCAACATTAACGCATGTCATCTCGATCCTCGGGATCATGACATCCTTTGCAAGAGAATCGCCGAAGTCAAACACATTATCTATCATTTCCCGTTCTTCGGTCTCGATCACGCCTTCCTCATGGCTCGCATCGAGAATGTTACGTATCTCACCTTCCGTAAGTACTGATTTTGCCTGCTCAGGATCAATGCGCAGAATCTTAAGAAACAGACCTGAAAGCCTGTCTACTATATAAATAACAGGTGTGAGCAGCTTCATCGTGACCATGACCGGCCAGCTGAAAAACAGAGATAACTTCTCATTATGAATGGTAGCTATGGTCTTGGGATTAATCTCTCCAAAGATCAGTATTATAAGAGTCAGAATACCTGCCGCAAGCGCAACATAGGCATTTCCAAAGATGCGTGCGGTAAAAGTCGTCACAAGTGACGAAGCGGCTATATTGACGATATTGTTCATGATAAGTACAGCACTTAACATCTTGCTTTTCTTCTCAAGCAACTTAAGCACCCGTTTAGCCCTCTTATTGCCTTCTTCGGCAAGGGTATTGAGTTTTATCTCACTCGCAGTAGTCAAAGCCGTCTCAGCGCCAGAATAGAAAGCTGACAAGATCAATAAAACGGCCAGGACGGCTAATTGTATGACACCTTCGGTATCCAAAAAATTCACTCCTTTCTGTGAGCAATAAACTGAGCAAGCATTGCACCCGGTCTGCCTTTAAGTATCTTCGTACGTATGTATTCAAAACACTCTTCTTCTCCCTTTTGCGCAAGCATTGTAAGCAGTTTTACAAGTAGATCGCGTGTATTCTCCTCTATATATCTTCTGGGATTCCCTTTCATATAATATTTCAGGGGATAATCATCCTTATAGTTTTCCTTATTGTATGTCTTCGATGCCGCAATCCTGTCCATGAACATCTCAACAATATATTTATCCGGCATTCTTGCAGGAACTATTCCCAGACCATTTTGAGAACTGTAATCCATCCAGTATTCGTAATGATGTTTGTTTCTTCCCTTATGATGAAGCCATGCGGCAGAATATCCCTTGTCTTCCCGTTCAGCATTATTCGGGCTCCTGAATCCCTGATAATATTTTGCTCCTACGAAGAACTCTGAAGGAGAATACTTACTGAGATCATGCGTTAGTCCCTGCCAGTACAGGCCTACCTTAAAACAGCCCTTTCTTACAAGCTTTCTATGCGCATTTACTGTTCTCAAATGACCTATAATATCCATATTAACGGACCTCGAGCTGTAAATAATCATCACCGGGATACTCATCCATGGAAGGGGTAGCAAACACAAGCTCTTTCTCCGGAGCTATGAATACCTGCTCAACATTCTTACCCGAATTAATGACATATTCACCGCTTGCAAAAGTTTTAGCCGATAAAGGGGCGGAATTAAGAAACGTCTCTATATCCTTGTTAAGCCTGCAATCGTTCAGAGAAAAAAAGTCATCTGTAAGCTTTATATTGTTGACAAACAGTTCGAACGTATCACCGTACGTATCATATAGTTCATCCGAACCGGCCTCAAAACTTGTAACTGCAAGTATATAACAGTCTGACAGCTGGCCGCTAAGTTCGGATTCTTCATCTTCATAATCATATCTGACACAGAAAACAGGTACATAAAACTTGCACGAAACGGCATGATCTTCCTTGGTAAGTATCCGATAGTTCATTATCTTATCGGACTTATATGTGCTGTTATGCTTGAATTTGGTAGTATCGGGCAGCCCGAACAGCTTTGCCAGTCCTTCTTCCGCACCATCCTCGTATGACTTTATTATGTTATCGAGTTCTTCCGACACCGAACTTACAGCATCGGTTTCCTCAACTTCATCGATTTTCCTTGCAGTAGGATACGCCTGCTTGATTATCTCCTGCATATATGTCTCTACATCAGTAAAATCATAAAAGCTCACCTGACCGTCAAGTGCGGACTCGATATCGGCAGGGCTTAAATCCCCTCCCTGCATAGTTATATACTGGTAATGCTGCGGCGAAGTAAAAGTAAGTTGCGCAGTATTATCATCATTAGTTGCAACAAAACTGAATACAGCAGGATAGCACCTGCTCTCCCTGCTGTCTTCAATGGAATGTTCGACAGTGCCAAGATCCTCGGGATATACAGCCCTGAAGATCTCATGTCCTTCATCATCCTGTACAGATGTATACTTATAATATACTCCTTGATCATCCTTTACTTCGCGTTTTTTTTCCGGTTTGGCATTACTTGAAGCTTTGCTGTTATCATTATCTATGGAATCCTTAAGCCTCTGTGCAAAAAAACTTTTGCCGGATCCCTCCTCGCCATCTTCTCCTATCCCATTTATGTACATTTGGGCGACAAAAATACCTACCAACAGGAGGATGACGACAAAGATCAGAATGATCGCAAGGATAGCAAGATTTCTTTTACTCTCTTCCTTCTTCTCCATATCTATCTTCTCCTGCATCGGCTCCGGATATTTGCTGAAGCTTCCTTTCTGTGTCACGTCACTCCCGCATCCGATACAGATCTCCATATTATCCTCAAGCAGCATCCCACATTTTTTACAGTACTTCATATAGCCATAACTCCTGTCTCAAACAATACATAACAAACTTTATTCCGTAACATCCAGTGCCTTCTGATCGATCTTTATCCCCAGCTCCTCAAGCTGCTTATCATCGACCACATTGGGAGCCTCACTCATAAGATCCGAAGCATCCTTTACCTTGGGAAATGCCATGACCTCACGTATGCTCTCAGCTCCCACCATAAGCATAACAAGCCGGTCAAGGCCATAGGCAAGCCCCGCATGAGGCGGTACTCCGTATTTAAAGGCATTGAGCAGGAAGCCAAATCTTGTATACGCATCCTCCTTTTCAAACCCAAGGATCTCAAACATCTTTTCCTGTATATCTGATTGATGTATCCTCACTGAACCACCGCCCAGTTCTGTTCCGTTAAGTACGATATCATAAGCCTTGGCTCTCACCCGTCCGGGATCAGAATCCAGATACTGTATGTCTTCGTCCATGGGCATCGTAAACGGATGGTGCATGGCCTTGTAACGGTTCTCCTCTTCGCTCCACTCAAGCAGCGGGAATTCAGTGATCCACAGGAAGTTAAATTCACCTTCCGGTATAAGACCATAGTTCTTTGCAATCTCAAGCCTTAATGCTCCGAGTACATTCCATACGATATCTTTCTTATCCGCAGCAAACAGAAGAAGATCCCCGGGCTCACCGTTCATGGCAGAAACAAGGTTCTTTAGTTCATCTTCCGTCATAAACTTTGCAAAGCTGGACTTGTATGTACCGTCAGGAAGTACGCACAGATATGCAAGTCCCTTTGCTCCGCACCCCTTTGCGTGATCGACCAGAGCATCTATCTTCTTACGCGGCATCTCTGCCTGGTCCTTTACATTGATGCCTCTGACGGTCCCGCCATTATCGAGTGCTCCTGAAAACACTCCGAATCCGCAGCCGCGTACAACATCAGAAACATCCGTAAGCTCCATTCCAAAGCGCGTATCAGGCTTGTCTGAACCGAAACGATCCATAGCCTCCTGCCATGTCATCCTCTGAATCGGAAGCTTAACATCTATATCAAGCACATCCTTGAACACCTTCGCTATGGCGCCTTCATTTACCGCGATCACATCATCCACGTCCACAAATGACATCTCAAGGTCTATCTGCGTAAACTCGGGCTGTCTGTCAGCCCGAAGATCCTCGTCACGGAAACACTTGGCCACCTGGAAATACCTGTCATAACCCGAACACATAAGTAGCTGCTTAAATAACTGCGGTGACTGCGGGAGAGCATAGAAGCTTCCCGGATGTATACGGCTGGGAACAAGATAATCCCTTGCTCCCTCAGGTGTACTCTTCTGTAGTATCGGGGTCTCTATCTCAAGAAATCCTTCATTCATAAAATAACTGCGGATCACATTTACGATGCGGCTCCTTAAGATGATATTCTTCTGTATATCAGGGCGGCGAAGATCCAGATATCTGTATTTGAGCCTTAACTCCTCCTTGGTCTTGCTATCTGCTTCGATCGGGAACGGCGGAGTCTCTGCTTCCGACAGGATACGAAGCTCTGTTGCTCTTATTTCGATGGTTCCTGTCTTAAGAGCCTTATTGGCCTCGCCGGCTCGCTTCTCAACACGGCCGACAACCGCGATAACGAATTCGCTCCTTAACTTATTGGCCTTATCGAATCCATCCGTTCCTATATCTTTATCTTCAAATATTATCTGAAGTATTCCCGAGCGATCTCTTAGGTCCGTAAATATGATCCCGCCTTTGTTCCTGCTCCTTTGAACCCAGCCCATAACTGTGACTGTCTGACCTATATCAGCCTCGCTTACTTCCGTACATCTGTGAGTCCTCTTAAGACCCAGCATTGCTTCTGCCATTCTTCTTCTCCCTCTATTTTTTGAACTCGGTATTATAAAAATCCTTAATATCTTCTTCTTTATAGCCCTCTTTAATTAACTGTTCCTTCTGGAACTTCTTATTCTTATTCATCTGGGACACCAGTACTTTTATGCCCTGTTCCCTGAGTGTGGCAGCTTCTTTCATTATCTCGCAGATCCTCTCCTTAGATGCTCCTTTTTCAATAAGAAATACCTTACGGCTTACATCGTCCGGGATCTTGAAGTCCTTATCCAGAAGTATTGTTATTATCCTCTCGAATCCTATCGAAAATCCGCAAGCGCAGGTCTTCTGTCCCGTAAACTTACCTATCATATCATCGTAACGACCGCCACCGGCAACGGAACTTCCAAATTCATCCATGCTAATCTCAAATATCGTTCCCGTATAATATGACATACCTCGTACCAAAGTAGGATCAAATTCTATCTTAAAACTTGCGCTCTTTGTTGCTTCAACGCTTGCCATGATAGTCTCTAAGCTGTTCGCGGTATCATCGGGAAGTATGTCCTTAAGCGTTTCCTTTAGACTCCTTACTCCCTCAATATCCCTGCCGGTATTCTTAAACAGGTCAAGATATTTACAGACCTTTTCCTCAGGAAGTCCTGATGACACAAGAGATTCATGAACCCCCGATTCACCTATCTTATCCATTTTGTCAAGTATGATGAATATGCCGTCAAGCTCATTATCCGGAAAGCCTGCATACTCAGCCATCGCCTTGAGTATCCGCCTGTCATTTATCCTTACAGTGAAATCCTTAAAATCTAGCCTGCCCAGAAGAGTAGTTGTAGCAAGTATGAGCTCTATCTCAGCAAGATAACTTGGATCGCCGAGTATATCAATATCGCACTGCACAAACTGGCGGAAACGTCCCTTCTGCGGATGTTCCGCGCGCCATACGCTGCCTATCTGGAGCGCCTTGAACGGACTCGGAAGTTCATTTGCATGATTTGCATAATACCTTGACAGTGGAACGGTAAGGTCGTAACGCAACCCTGAATCCGTAAGATCATTTTCATCACTCGCATTCTCAAGATCCAGCTTCTCACCGCGCTTCATGATCTTAAATATTAGCTTCTCATTTTCTCCGCCCTGCCTGGAACACAGGTTTTCTATATGCTCAACGCACGGTGTTTCAATATGCTGAAAACCGAAACCGCCATAGGTTTCCTTTACAAGTTCTGTGACATAGTCACGTATCTGCATTTCCTTTGGCAGAATATCCTTCATGCCCGTAACGGGCTTCTTCACCATTGACATATTTGCACCTCATCCGTCACCACCGGTGACATGTTAACACTTGTCATTTCAACAAAACATAATAACATATTATGCTGTATATGAGAAGCAGGAAAACAGCTTCCGTTTCCTTTCAAGCATTTCATCAAGCCTGTTCATATACAGATCCACATCTTTTACGTTATCACAACGCTCAATAAGACCGTCCTCATAGACACGTTTGCTTACCGTTCCCGCGCCGCAGGCGATGATCGACTGCACTTCTTCCATAATAAGGATATTGTAGATACCATGAAACCCTTCCCTTGCATAACCGACATTTTCAAAATTGCCGGCCATGTTCTTCTGACGGTACAGGTAATAGGGGGACATTCCCATCATACGTGCACCTCTGTCAGCTTCTGCCATCATTTCCGGCGTGTTAATGCTTTTTATATCTTCATGCTCTTTCAGATATTCCGCCATCTTTGCCGCACGCTTTATTGCCATGGAATGTACTGTAAGGCTTGCCGGCTCCAGCTTTCTTATCTCCTCCATCGTATGTTTGACATGTTCTATGTCCTCTCCCGGCAGTCCAAGTATAATATCTGTATTTATATTCGCAAAACCACAGTTTTTCGCAATCTTGAATGCCTCTTTTACATCATCTATGGTGTGGCGTCTTCCTATAAGCTTAAGCGTACCCCCGTTCATGGTCTGTGGATTTATGGATATCCTGCTAACTCCCAGCTCTTTAAGGGTCATAAGTTTTTCTTCGGTTATTGAATCCGGACGGCCCGCTTCCACTGTAAATTCAAGCACCTTGTCAAAATCAAACGATCCTTTAAGATATCCCAGCAGATCCTTAAACTGTTCACCACTTAATGTTGTCGGGGTTCCTCCACCTATATATACCGAATCAGGTGCCCTTCCCCTGACCAGTTCATGAACAAGGTCAAGTTCCTTCTTAACACAGGAAATATAATCATCAACTCTGTCCTTCCATTTTGCGATCGGATATGAAGTAAACGAACAGTAAAGACAAGTCGTCGGACAAAAAGGTATTCCTATGTACAGGCTGTATCCGTCATAACGGTCTATCCTTTTTAATATCTCCTTTTCTTTATGAGCTATCTGAAGACTGAGTGAAATCTTTTCATCCGATATAAGATAATTATATCCAAGATACTTACTTATATGCTCATCATCCCAGCCTTTGTCAAGCATGAGCATCGGAAGCTTTACCGGCCTTATTCCTGTAAGTATCCCCCAGGGCAGCATGCACCCGCTCTTTTTACTTACGCACTTGTAAACACAGCGTTTCAGGGCATTCTTTATATCTGCCTTTTGGGAGCCTGAAATATCCTCTTTTTCAACAGTTATATTCCCGTCTTCATTTAAAGCACAGCTTACATAAGAATCAAAAACCTTTACATCATAAAACGAAGGAACCCTTACGGATTCCTCCATGGTTTCACCGTCCTGCAAAATACTTATGCTTATCTCTTCTTCAGGATAGAATGACTTGAGCAGCGCATAAATATCATACTCAAGATTATCCTTATTCACCTTGACAAATATCATATGTACGATCCCAAAATCACACGAACGGGTTGTTCTCCCGCTCAAATCCTATGGTCGTCTGATCTCCGTGCCCGGGATATACCTTAACGTCGTCAGGCAGGCACATAAGCCTTTCCCTAAGCGAACGTATAAGTGTAGCCTCGCTCCCTGTCGGTAGATCGGAACGTCCGATCGAGCAGCAAAACAGCGTATCACCGCTTATAAGCAACCCTTCATCCTCAAAATAATAACAGCAGCTCCCTTTGGTATGTCCGGGAGTGGCTATCACTCTGAATCTGATCCCTTCAACATCAAGCTCCTCGCCATCCTTTAAATACCTGTTACACTTCACGGTATACAGCCTGCCTATCTGATCGGTGCAGTTATTATGAGTATCCTCACATACCTCCTGCTCTTCCTCGTAAGCATATATCTTTACCGATGCAGCCTGTCTTAACTCATTTGCCCCCATGATGTGATCAAAATGCCCGTGCGTGAGGCATATGCCTGCAACTTCTATATCCTTGCTCTTAAGAGCGTTATAAATACCTGCGCCATCGCAGGGAACATCGAAAACAACTGCCTTACGCGTATCATCATCATATACAAAATAACAGTTCGTCTGAACAGAACCCATACACATTCTGCCTATCTTAAGTTGTCCCATCAGCCTGTTGTCCTTTCTATATCTATCACGTCATCTATCGCCTGCAGCTTATCAATAACTCTGTTAAGCTCATCTTTATTCGAAACCTCAAAAGAGATCGAAGTAGTTGCAGTTCCCTGCTTGCTGGTACGAACGTTCATTTTAAGTATTCCGACATTCTTCTCGGAAAGAACCTTTGTTATCTCGGCAAGCAGACCGTTTCTGTTAACGGAATAAATATTTATCTCCGCAAGATATCTCTCGGATACCTTCTCGGGATTATGCTGCCATTCGGCTTCAATGAGCCTGGCCCTTTCCATCTCCGGCATGTTCAGGATATTCACACAATCGGTCCTGTGAATGGAAACGCCCCTTCCGCGTGTAACAAAACCAACTATCTCATCACCCGGGATCGGAGAACAGCACTTGGAGAATCTCACTGCAACATCATCTATACCCTTCACTACTATACCGCTCTTGCTCTTTATCTGGATCTTACGTTCGCGGGCCTGATCATTTACGTTCTTAACCACCTCGTCATCCGATAGTATCTTCGGATGATCCTTGTTATAAAGTTCGAACATTTTGTTGACGATCTGGCCTTCCTTAAGACCACCGTGCCCTACCGCAGCGCGAACTGCATCCCAGTCCTTGAAGCCGTATTTATCCATTATCGCGCGCTGATATTCCGGTTTGTTTATACAGGCCGGATCGATGTTGTGAGTCTTGCAGTACTCAGCCATCATCTCCCTGCCCTTTGAAATGTTCTCTTCTTTGAGCTGATTCTTAAACCACTGGTTTATCTTGTTCTTAGCCTGCGTACTCTTCACAATATTGAGCCAGTCGCGGCTTGGGCCCTTGGAATTCTGTGAAGTGATTATCTCTATGCGGTCGCCGTTATTAAGCACATAGTCAATCGTTACGAGCTTGCCGTTTACACGCGCTCCTATCATCTTATTGCCAACCGCTCCATGTATGCTGTAGGCAAAATCGATCGTATTGGAACCGGCCGGAAGCGTCTTTACATCACCTGCAGGAGTGAAGCAGTATACCATGTCGCCGAAGAGATCAAGATCGCTTTTTAAGGTATTTAAAAATTCCTTGTTATCGGCCATATCCTTCTGCCATTCAAGGATCTGCCTTAACCAGCTGAGCTTCTCCGCTTCCTGCTCCTCCACCTTTTTACCGCTTGAATTCTCCTTATATTTCCAATGTGCTGCGATACCGTATTCGGCGGTACGGTGCATCTCGTAAGTCCTTATCTGGATCTCGAACGGCTGGCCCGTATGACTTATAAGCGTTGTATGTAATGACTGATACATATTAGCCTTGGGCATAGCGATATAGTCCTTGAACCTTCCGGGTATCGGCTTGTACATCTCATGGATTATACCGAGTGCGGCATAACAGTCTTTTACAGTATCAACCATGATACGTACCGCAAACAGATCATATATCTGGTCTATCGTCTTATCCTGATTGAGCATCTTCTTGTATATGCTGTAAAAATGCTTGACCCTGCCGTCGATCTCAGCCTTGATCCCCGCATTTGCAATATGCTGTCTTACTTCTTCAACTATTATCTGTACATATTTCTCTCTTTCGGATTTCCTTATGGCTATCTTGTCAACGAGATCATAATATACATCCGGTTCAAGATACTTAAGCGACAGGTCGTCAAGCTCAACCTTCAATTTGGAAATACCAAGCCTCATCGCCAACGGAGCATATATATCCATTGTCTCCCTTGCTATCTCCTTCTGCTTTTCAGGACTCATATGCTTAAGCGTTCGCATATTATGAAGACGGTCGGCGAGCTTCACCATTATGACCCTTATATCCTTGGCCATTGCAAGGAACATCTTCCTTAAGTTATCTGCCTGAAATTCCAGCTTATCTTCATTGTATTGCAGTTTTTCAAGCTTTGTTACACCGTCAACGATGATCGCGACATCCGAACCGAATTCCTTCTCAAGATCCTCTATCGTAAGTTCGGTATCCTCAACAACATCATGAAGCAGTCCTGCCGCTATTGATTCCTTGTCAAGTTGTAGTTCCGCAAGTATCAGTGCCACACACAAAGGATGAATAATATAAGGCTCACCGGACCTTCGAAGCTGATCCTTATGAGCCTCACTTGCCACATTATATGCCTTTTCGATCAGGGAAATATCATCGCTCGGATGGTATTTTTTGACGCATGCTATCAGATCCTGATACAGTTCTTCAGGACTCAAGTATTCCTTCATCGGCTCTATCCGGCCGTCATCAAGGATAAGCTCAGTTGTTGTGCTTAAAGCATCGTCGATTTCCTTCATGATCAACCTCTATCTAATAAAGACAGACAAAAAATAATAATATATTTTATACCACAGGCCCCGATTATTCAAGAAATTTCAACAAATTATGAAGTTTTATTTCCTATTTTCATTAATTTATGTTAGAATCATTAAGCTGTTTATCGTATAAATTATACTTATGTTGTCCCGGGAACATCCGGGATAACATGTTAAGTACAAAGGAGAATCACCATGATAAGTGCAAATAACGTGACCCTGCGCCTTGGCAAAAAAGCCCTGTTCGAAGATGTCAACATCAAGTTTACCGAAGGGAACTGCTATGGCCTTATAGGAGCAAACGGAGCCGGCAAATCAACCTTCCTTAAGATCCTTTCAGGAGAACTGGAAACTACAAAGGGAGATATTGCAATAACCCCCGGCCAGCGTCTGTCAGTCCTTGAACAGGATCATTTCAAATATGATGATTACACGGTCATGGACACTGTAATACTCGGCAATAAGCGTCTTTACGAGATAATGAAGGAAAAGGATGCCATTTACGCCAAGGAGGATTTCTCGGACGAAGACGGTATCCGCGCCAGCGAGCTGGAGGCCGAATTCGCAGAAATGGACGGATGGGAAGCAGAATCAAATGCAGCCATGCTCCTTAACGGACTTGGGATAGAAACGGAATTCCACTATTGCATGATGAAGGATCTTAACGGACCACAGAAAGTCAAGGTACTGCTTGCCAAGGCTCTGTTCGGAAATCCCGACATCCTTCTGCTTGACGAGCCTACGAACCACCTTGATATGGACGCAATAGCATGGCTTGAAGAATTCCTGATAAACTTTGACAACACAGTAATAGTCGTAAGCCATGACAGATATTTCCTGAACAAGGTCTGCACTTACACGGCAGACATAGATTACGGCAAGATCCAGCTCTACGCCGGCAACTATGATTTCTGGTATGAATCCAGCCAGCTTCTTATCAAACAGATGAAGGAAGCCAATAAGAAGAAAGAAGAAAAGATCAAAGAATTACAGGAATTTATCTCCCGCTTCTCTGCCAACGCTTCCAAGAGCAAGCAGGCCACTTCCCGTAAGCGAGCACTTGAAAAGATCGAGCTTGAAGAGATCAAACCATCAAGCCGCAAATATCCTTATATTGATTTTCGTCCCGACAGGGAGATAGGAAACGAAGTCCTTACTGTTGAAGGAATATCCAAGACGATAGACGGTGTCAAGATACTAGATAATATTTCATTTATCCTTGGGCATGATGACAAGGTGGCTTTTGTCGGCGGCAACGAACTTGCCAAGACCACACTGTTTAAGATACTGATGGGAGAACTTGAACCCGATGAAGGAAGCTTCAAATGGGGCGTAACGACAACACAGGCGTATTTCCCCAAGGATTCAACCGATGAGTTCAATAACGACCTTACGATCACTGACTGGCTCATGGGCTACTCTCCGGTCAAGGACGTAACCTATGTGCGTGGTTTTCTGGGAAGGATGCTCTTCCCGGGCGAAGACGGAGTCAAGAAGGTCAGGGTATTATCAGGAGGCGAAAAGGTACGCTGTCTCTTAAGTAAGATGATGATATCAGGTTCTAATATACTGATACTTGACGAACCCACCAACCATCTTGACATGGAGAGCATAACAGCACTTAACAACGGCCTTATTAAATTCCCCGGCGTTATCCTGTTTTCTTCTCATGACCACCAGTTTGTCCAGACTACTGCCAACCGAATAATGGAAATACTTCCCGATGGAACGATGATCGACAAGATCACGACCTATGATGAATATCTCGAGAGCGATGAGATGGCAAGAAAACGTTTTGTATATACAGCTGACAGGGAAGATGATGATAACTGATGAAACGTAAGATTCTGTTCACCGACCTTGACGGTACGTTACTAAACAGTGAAAAGAATATAAGCCCTGAGGATCTTGAAGCTATAAAGCAGCTGACAATTTCAGGGCACAAGTTCGTTATATCCACCGGCCGCCCGCTTCAGAGTGCTGTTTTGATATCAGAGCGATACGGCTGGAACGATGATGGATACTATATATCTAGTTACAACGGCGGTCTGATATATGACTGCGGCAATAAACAGACCATAATACGCCGTCCCATTCCTATCCCATATGTGCGCCATATCCTTGATGAAGCATATAAGGCAGGGCTGCACGCCCATACATATGATGATGTAAATGTTGTGTCGGAACGTGATACAAAGGAGTTCAGAGATTATACCAAAGGTATCATGGTTCCCGGTGTCGTTGTTGAGGACGTTGTCACTTATCTTAAACAGGAACCGATAAAAGTCATAGTGATCTCGCAGAAATCCCGTAAATTACTTGAAGAATTCAGGGCATATATGACCCCGTGGTGTAAGGACAAGCTCACGACCGTATTCTCAAGCCCCATACTGCTCGAATTTGAAAACCCTTTATCAACCAAAGGATTTGCAGTCAGATATATGTGTGAACATTTCAATATTCCGATATCTGATTCCATAGCCGTAGGAGATGAAGAAAACGATATCTCCATGATAGAGGCAGCCGGTCTTGGTATCGCCATGAGCAATGCGACAGCAAATACAAAAGCCGCTGCAGATCACATTACCGTTAACGATAACAACCACAGCGGCATTTGTGAGATCATAAACAGGTTTGTTCTTTAATCATCAACCTGTGTTTCTGGTATGAATACTCTCCCATTCTCCACGCTCTTAACCTTCTTTATGTTTTCATCAATCCTTGCCTCAGCTTCACGACAGAACTTTTCCTGGCAGCTTAACAATTCCTTTCCGCGTTTGTCGATCCTTGAGTAACTTCCATCATCATCCATTATCCTCGCCTTAAGCGTGTCTCGCAACATTGTGTCCAATATATGGTACACTCTGTCCTTAAGATCAGGTTCTTCTATCGGGAATAATATCTCCACACGGCGCTCCAAATTCCTTGGCATCCAATCGGCCGAACCACAATAAAGCTCGGGATTACCTGCATTTTCAAAATAGAATATCCTGCTGTGTTCAAGAAACCTACCGACTATCGATCTTACGGTGATATTCTCGCTGACACCGGGGATACCTGTTTTCAGACAGCATATCCCGCGGATGATAAGATCTATCTTAACTCCTGCCATGGATGCCTCATACAGGGTCATGATTATGTCCTTATCACACAGTGAATTTATCTTGGCTATTATCTTCGCATTTTTTCCGTCAGAAGCATTACGTGTTTCGCGCTTTATAAGTGACAGGAACCTGTCCTTAAGCCACAGGGGAGCAACACTTAACCTGTTCCAGTTAAGCGGTTCCGAATAACCCGACAGCATATTAAAGACAGCCGTTGCGTCCTCACCTATAGGCTCAGCACAGGTGAGCAGGCCTATATCAGTATACAGTTTGGCCGTCGAATCATTATAGTTACCCGTACCAAGATGCACATAACGCCTTATACCCTCTTCCTCGCGGCGTACCACAAGCGTTATCTTGCTGTGCGTCTTAAGGCCAACCAGTCCATACAATACATGACAGCCAGCTTTCTCAAGCATCTTCGCCCAGATGATGTTATTTTCTTCATCAAACCTTGCCTTAAGTTCAACCAAAACGGTAACCTGTTTACCGTTCTCAGCCGCCTGAGCAAGCGCTGCTATTATTGGCGAATGACCGCTGACCCTGTAAAGTGTCTGCTTGATAGCCAGAACATCCGGATCTTTTGCAGCCTGCCTTATAAAATCAACTATCGGTTGGAAAGTCTCATATGGATGATGCAGTAGCAGATCCTTATTCCTGATCGCTGCGAATATGTCCTTATCCGGTGTGAGTTCTTCAACTGTCTGCGGTTCAAAATCAGGATCACGCAGTTCATCATAACCTTCAATACCGCATAGTTTCATAAGGAAAGTCAGATCCAACGGCCCCTGGATCCTGTACACTGCTTCTTCCCTGCAGTTTAATTCTTTAAGGAGCACCTTCATAAGACGCTTATCTATATCATCAGCAACTTCAAGCCTTATGACCTCACCCCACTGTCTTTTCTTAAGCTGTCGCTCTATCTCTTTTAACAGATCGGCCGCCTCATCTTCTTCTATTGTAAGATCGGCATTTCTCATTATACGGAAAGGATAGGCGCAGATGACATCATAATTGGCAAACAGCTTGCCCATATTTCTTTCTATTATCTCTTCGAGCAGAATGACTGTATCGCCTTTATCCGAAGGGAGCCTTATGATCCTTGGAAGCACCGAAGGCACCTGTACCGTCGCAAATTCACGTTCCAGCGAGTCTGGAGCTTTCCCGTCCTTTACCTTCTTGGCAACCAGCGCTCCTATATTGAGTGACTTGTTCCTGATAAGAGGGAAGGGCCTCGAACTGTCTACCGCCATAGGCGTGAGCACCGGGTAAACATTCTTCATAAAATAATCATCAACATATTTTTTCTGTTCTTTGTTAAGGTCTTCATGCTGAAGGATCAGATGGATCCCTTCCTGTTCCATAAGAGGCATCAGTGAACGAGTCAGCGTGGAGTACTGCTTGTCAACCAACTTATGAGTAGCATCATTTAACGCATCCAGCTGCTTTGCCGGAGACATGCCTGCAATATCCGGCTTGCTATAACCCGCATTGGCCATATCCTTAAGCGATGCGACTCTTATCATGAAGAATTCATCAAGATTGGAGGCTGTTATGCCCAAGAACTTAAGTCTCTCCATTAAAGGATTGGCCTTGTCCCTTGCTTCATCAAGAACTCGTTCATCAAACAGAAGCCACGACAGTTCCCTGTTATAATAGTATTTGCTTTCGCTCAGATTTATCATGATCCTTCTCCCTTATCTTATAATGCGTTAAGTCTCTTCTTTATCCTGATCACCGGCTTAACGGAAAATACTTCTTCGAAGAAATCCGACTTTCTTGAGAAGAATCCCTTCTCCAGTGCAAAATCCTCATCTGAATCTATGGTTATGATAAGCTCATCATCCCTTATCGTCGTCTTGACTCCGGCAAGCTTTACCCTGTAACTCCTGCATATTCCGTCAGCTACCCTGAATATGGCTGTAAGCTTTGCCATTGTAAGATAAGTATTCTTATTTAGCATGACAGATGAATCCGTCTCTTTATAGTACTTAAATTTCACCTTGTTGAATCGCACGATATTTGCGATTATCTCCCGTTCAGTATTTGACAGGCCAAGCATCTCCGTAGCCATTATGATATCATAACCGCACTCGGCTGCCGCCTCGAGGCTTACATATTTCCCACAGTCAGAAAGCATTGCTGCGACCCTTAAGAGCAGCCTCTCTCTCTTACCCATTCCATGAAGCTTCTTTGTATCATCGAAGATACTCAATGCCACTTCTTCAACCAACATGTTCCTTTCAAGGTTTCCGCCATAACGCCTGCACATCTCTTTAGCTGCCGCCATAATATCCCTGTCAAAATCACGCTTTACAGACAACAGTTTGTTCATCTCGGCGTACTCATAAGCCATACCGTCCGACAGACTGACTCCCGGTGCCCAAAGGGTCTTGGCTTTCATCATCTCTGTCATCTTGCTAAGCAGTACTATGGACTGCGGTATAAGCCTTGCGCTCTCTTCATCTATGCTTAAATGTCTCGCTATATATTCAACAGATTGTCCCCTGAACCTGTAGATAAGTGCGATGAAATCCTTATATGAAATGATATCCTTATTATCATTTACCTTTCGCATGGCCTGTGAGACGTAATCATCGATTATGATGATGTTATGTATCTTGCGGTCACCAAGATATAGGGTCTTGAATGAATCCAGCTGATTATCTATCAGTTCACCAAGCAACTGCACATAATCTATCGTCTTAGCCTGAAGTGACGAAAGCATATCTTTCACACGGAGTATACCAAGCCGGATATTCTGGGTGGTAATGAGATTATCCTTGTTAAACAGTGATATCTGAATACTTCCTCCGCCTATATCCACTATTGCCGTACTCTTCTTCATGATCTCTGTAAAGGTTTCGCTCTTACTCGCAACAGCCTTAAGATGCATAAAACGCTGCTCGGAGTTACTCAGTACTTCCACTGATATACCGGTACGTAGCTTGATCTGTTCAGTTACGATCATTGTATTCTCGGTCTCTCGTATGGCGCTGGTCGCATAAGCCTTGTATGCATCCACTTTATACGCCTTCATAACCTTGTTAAATTCACTGAGCACGTCACACAACTCATCCATCCTCACCGGATTAACCTTACCGGTATGATAAGTATCAGTACCTAATTCAATCTTTCTCCTCAGATGGTCGATCTGCTTTAGGCCCTTCTTCTCTGATATCTCGAATATCTTCATGGCAACTTCATATGAGCCCACGTCGATCGCAGCGAATGTTTTCATACCAATCTAACCCCCTGTAGATAATCTATGAACTGGACAGCCGTCCTGCCGGATAAACCTCCATGCGCCAGTTCAAATCGTCCCGCCTCAAGCAACAGTTCTTCTTCAGGCATATCTATCCCATGCCTTTCTGCCAGCACCTTGACGATGTTATTGAACTCCTTCCTGTCAGGCTTACTGAAATATATCGTTGTGCCGAAACGGTATACGAGTGAGAGCTTCTCCTGCATGGTATCCGATTTATGTATCCCGTTATCGACCTTTACATCGTCACGGTCATTCCATGTCTCCTTGATAAGATGCCGCCTGTTTGATGTCGCATATATAAGTATGTTGCCGGGCTTCTTTTCAAGACCGCCCTCAATGACAGCCTTAAGGTACTTGTAATCGGTCTCGAATTCCTCAAATGAAAGGTCATCCATGTAAATGATGAACCTGTAATTCCTGGTCTTGATCTGCGCTATTATATCGTTTATATCCCTGAACTGATGCTTATATAATTCAATGATCCTAAGGCCCCTGTCATAATACTTATTCATTATACCCTTGACCGCGCTTGATTTTCCTGTGCCCGCATCACCAAACAACAGACAGTTGTTCGCAGGACGCCCGGCAACAAATGCCTCGGTATTTTCGATAAGTTTCTGCTTGGCGATCTCATAACCTACAAGATCCTCAAGATAAACATGTGCTATATTGGTTATCGGGCTTATCACTACATTATCATCCGCATCATGTTCCACACGAAAAGCCTTATGCAGCCCGAACTTGCCGACTCCGAAATCCTTGTAAAACGAATCTATGATATCCTTAAATTCCTGCGCACATGATGCCTGTGCCAGTGATACACCAAGTTCACATATACGATCCCTGACACGCTTGTTAAACATACATCCGGAACCTTCCGCACTGTGATAATCACTTATAAACGGCAGACATCCGGCAGCAAGGTTCTCGTCGATCCCTGAAAAATCATAATCAAACATTTCCTTGAAAATGGAAAAATCATGAAGCGCAACTTCACTTAACGTACCCTCTGCTCCGCCCTTAAGTTCAGCTGCCATTGAATAAGAATTCTCATTATTGGCAAGAAGATATGTAAGATACATATGCCACAGATTACCCTTATACCCGTGGCTTGCAGCAAGATCTATAAGCCTGTGTACTATATTGAACAAAAGAGCGCGGTAATGCTCATTCTCCTCTTCATCATAACCGAATTCATATTCATAAATAAGCTCCGACATATCTGCCAGTATATCGCCATGCTTAAAATTCCTGTACAAAAGAAGTTCCTTATCTCTGAGCATATATCCTCCGAAAAATGTGATGTCATGAATTGTTTATAAAAAATATTATAACATATTTGCAGATATGATATAATACTATTGAGGGAGAATTTTAACATTTAAAAAGGGGGGATGAATATGGCACGTCAGAAGAATAACGCCAAAACTGTGATCATAATCGTAATGCTGCTCGCCATTGTGGCCGGCATAATTTCCGTCACGCTATACATTAAATACAACAGCCGTGTTCCGGATAATCCGCCGGGTACACTGGGCAACACGGGCGGCAACATAAATAACGAAGGCCTGTTCTGTCAGGATGGAAATAAGGTTTATTTCAGTAATACCCTTGATAACAATTACATATATTCAATGGATCTTGACGGTAGCAACCAAAAGCTTGAACTTGCCATTTCCGCCAAGTACATTAATTCTGCCGGCAAATATCTCTATTATAACCAGATAGATACATCCACTGATCTTGTATACGGCTTTACAGGCAATGTCCACGGGATATACAGGTATAAGAAAGATTCCTATGACCAGACAAAAGGATTTGACAGGACTGCGGCAGGACAGACAATTCTTATAGATAACTATGTATATTACCAGCATTATGATAATAATAACGGCATGACCCTCTACCGCTGTTCAACAAATGACAGTGATAAAGGCGAGGTCCTTAAGGAAATAGTCAACCCATGCTGTGTCATTAACGGAGACATTTATTATCCGGATCAGAACAACTATTTCAAACTTAATGTTTTTAATACCGGTACACTCAAGTCCTCTCCTTATTTAAATGAAAGAATGTATAACCCGGTATATTCAAACGGATATATCTATTTCATAGACATATCAAACGGATACTGCTTAAGCAGATACAGCTTTGACAATCACAGCGTCGAGAATCTGACTGCCGACCGCGTTGACGTCTTCAATATTCTTGGCGATGTGATCTTCTACCAACGTAATGCCGAGGACACACCTGCAGTAATGCGCATGAGCTCGGACGGTTCCAATTCTGTTATGATCGCGATGGGGAATTACAGCAATATAAACATGACTACCGCTTACACCTACTTCCATGCATACGGAGATCCGATGGATATGTATCGTGTGAGTACGACAGGCAATCCAAGGCCCGAAGTTTTCAGGCCTGTGATAGCCGAAAAGAAGGCAAATAAATTCAAGTTCAAGAGTGACTAATCAGGAAACAGATCTTGATCATATACATGAAATGATTATACCTGTAACAACAATGATCAGTCCGAGAAGCTTCCTCGGGCTGATCTTTTCTTTAAGGATAAAATAGCCAAGAAGCGATATCCACAAATAACCGGTAGTTTCAAGTATCGGTCCGACCGACATCGGAATACCCCTGTACGCAAAGATCGTGATAAGCGTTGCCGCAAAAAAGATGCCGTAAGCGATAATTACCCTGGGATTTAAGTACTCCCTTATCCTGCTGTCATATTTCTTATTCGCACTGGACTTAAGTATTATCTGGGATATCGATGATATAAATACAGAAAAGATATAAATGAATACATAACGAGGATTCATGCTCCGGCTTCCTCCTCTGTATCATTGCAATTAAGGTCTGATCCATTTGTTTTATCAATAACGGCTGTTTTTTCTTTCTCGGCATCATCTTCATCGCCGGTCACGACAAGATAGACACCTGTTATTATTATCAATGCACCCGCTATCCTCGTAAATGTGATCTTCTCATCAAAGATCAGAAGACCCCAGATTATCCCCCAGATGACCATCACCGCCTTATTGGCATAAGCTGTAACTATGGGCATCCGTTTGATTATCTGCTGCCATGCCACGGCATAAATAAACATTATGATAAGAATACCTGCATAATACATAAGCCATTTGGGCGATAATGCCTGCATAAACGCTGTAAAGTCAGCCGCTTGTGTATAATCTCCGATCTTAAACGACGGCGGTCTTTGAGCCGACGCAAGCTTTGAAAAGACTGCAGACACCGAAAACAGTGCAAGAATGATATGCAGATATACAAAATACTTGATATTCTTCACGATCAGGCTCCTGCCTTGCAAGAGATGATCCAGGGCGCAGGTTGCTGCTCATAATTATGCCTGCTGTTAACCTTGGATACCGAAATCTGTATGATATCGGGATCGGAAATACAGAACCGCTTGCAGTAATCAACCATTGAAGCTGCCAGTACAAAATCAAGCGTATATATAACGAATTCCATCCCGGGATTGAGCTTAAGCATGGTCTCTATTTCCTTCTCCATACTCGCCGAAGCTACAAGCATAGTAACATCCGGAACCGGGAGGCCCTTCATGCTGTCATCATCAACATGATCGATGATCGTAACGTTATTGATACCGAACTGCTCCATATTTTCCTCAAGAGCCTTTCTGTCATTTCCGTTATATTCAACAGCTATTATGGAACCCTCACCGTCAAGGATCGCCGACTCGACAACTATTGATTCTCCCGAGATGACACAGATATTCTTGCCCTCTTCTATGCGCATCTTAGACAGGATCACGGAACGTATCTCCTCTCCAACATACTTTACCGTGCCCTTGGCTAGCGTGCTATTATCGATACCGAACTTATAGGTCGATCTTGCGCTGGGATTTAGTACAAGCATACCGGCGGAGGCATTGATACCACGGTCGATCATCTCAGACACAAGATTCTTCTTGATAGGACCCACCGGATCCGAACCCTCGTTATATATTACGGTACATTCGCCAAGGCCGGCATTATACATGCGGTAGAAAATGTCTGCGTGTCCTGCTTCCGTAAACACAAGCACACATCTGTGTACTTCACACGCAGGTATCAGATTCTTGTTCTTCTTTGTGATATCAAGTATCTTAACATGTTCAAGATCAACATCGGTATTATCCGAAAAATACTGCAGCCATTCAATAATGCTCTTGTTGTTAAACAATGCCTTTCCCATTAGTATTCCTCCCATAAAAAAGATAATTTGATTATATCACAGTACCCGGGTTAAGTCATTTCATTGATCATTGGATTGTAACAATTTATTAAGACCATAACGTATCGCACCCGCCATGTACAATGAGCCGAAAGCCACTACAGGTTCAGTTCCTTTTGACAACTTAAGTGCCTTATCTATACCTTCAAAAACCGTATCACAGGTAACAGCCGTAAATCCTCGTTCCTCAATACAGCGGCTAAGATCAGAAGCCTTGAGCGCACGGGAACTGTCTACTGTAACACATACGAAGAGAGATGCATATGGAATAACACTGTCGATCATTTCTTCGTAGTTCTTATCAGCAAGCACACCCATCAGAAATACAGATTTTTGTCCGTTAAGAAGGAGCCCGAGACTGTCTGCCAAAGCCCTTGCGCACTGCGGATTATGCCCTCCGTCAAGGATAAACAGCGGTGTCTTGCTAAGTACTTCAAGTCTAGCCGGCCATATGACTTCAGAAAGGCCGTCATGTACCGAAGCTTCAGGTATGTTAAAACCACGCTCCCTTAATACTTCTATCCCCGTTAGAACTAATGCCGCATTGTGAAGCTGGTGAGGTCCGATCAGAGACAGGTAATATTCTTCATCATCCCATGAAAAACGCTGTCCGTCTATTGTCGAATCGATCAGTCTCAGTTTTGAAAAGTCAGATATCCTAAGAGGCACACGCTTTTCCCTGCATACCTTCTCTATGGTTTCGTTGACCTTATCTGCACCGTCATAACAGATGCAGGAACACCCCGCCTTAATTATCCCGGCCTTGGTAAGCGCTATCTCTTCAAGAGTAGATCCCAGATACTCTGTATGCTCGAGACCTATATTGGTAAGGACCGCCAACTCAGGGGCATCAATTACATTCGTGCTGTCAAGCGCACCACCCATGCCCACCTCGAAAACAACTATATCGCATTCTTCTTCATAGAAATACTGTATCGCGATAGCCGTTACCAGTTCAAACTGACTTGGATGATCCTCCATTTTATCTGCGATATCTCGAACTTTCTCTGTAACAGATGCAAGTCTGTCCCCCGATATAGGAATCCCGTTTATCTGTATACGTTCATTGAATGTCTCAATGTATGGCGAAGTATAAAGGCCCGTTTTAAACCCTGCCTTCCTAAGAATGGAAGCAAACATTGCGCAGGTGCTTCCCTTTCCGTTACTTCCCGCAACATGAATGAACTTTAACTTTTTCTGCGGATCCATAAGCTCATGAACAAGTTGCCTCGTCCTGTCAAGCCCAAGCCTCACAGCGCTCCATCCATAACTTTCAATATAAGCAATAGCTTCTGACTCTGTCATCCGATCACCTTCTTTATCTGTGGCAGTACAATCTTCCAGATCAAAACTATACCTGCAAACTGCACCGGAATAAGTATGGAGCATTGGATCAGCCTCGTATAAAGAAGCGGCATATAAGGTGATCCGTACAGTATTGAGATCCAAAGGGAGTTGATCAAAAGACCAAGGATAAGCTGATTGATGAGGACTGCCAGTAATATCCGCACAAAAGATTGTTTTTTATACAGGAACAATCCTAACACTACTCCCGTCAAAAAAGCAGTGGCTGTAAAACCAGGAAAATATGCACCGATAGGGAATAAGATCGCTCCGACAAAATCACCCAGTGCAGCAACCAGCCCCGCCCAAAGCGGTCCCATTAGCATTGCTGCAAGTGCTATCGGTACGAAATTGAAGCCAATCTTTAAATTCCATGCATTAACTGAAAGAAAACGTGAAAGAACCACTTCCATGGCTGTAAACATTGCAATAAATGTAATATATCTGGGCTTGAACTCAGCAAACATTATCCATCCTCATCCTATTCTTCGTGTATTTTATTAAGTTCATACGGCGTGGACTGATAAACATAATAATTCAGCCAATTGGTATACAGAAGCTGTCCTGTCGAACGCCAGTTAACGACAGGAGCTTTCTTTGGATCATCATCCGGGAAATAGTTCTTTGGGATCTTTGGATTCAGGCCCCTCTCAAGATCCCTGTAATATTCATCCTTAAGTGTATTCGAATCATATTCCGAATGGCACAGAACGAAGAACTTACGGGAATTCTCGGTCTTTACAATGGTAACGCCGGCCTCATCGGAATAAGCCATGAGTTCAAGCTCGGGGATCGCTTCTATATCCTCCCGTTTTACATATATCTCCCTTGAATGAGGAGCGTAAAATATATCATCAAAGCCACGGAACAGAGGCGCATTGGGCTTAAGTTTATAATGCGGATAGATACCGGACAGCTTCTCCTCATAATACTCGTGCATTATCCCGTAATGATGATAAAGACCTGCAAAAGCACCCCAGCACAGGAAATATGTGCAATGTACATGTTTCTCTGCCCAGTCCATTATCATACACAGTTCGTCCCAGTAAGCAACATCCTCATACTTCACATATGCAAGCGGAGCACCGGTGATTATAAGTCCGTCAAACTTCTCATCCCTGATCTGGTCAAAAGTTATATAAAACGAATCCAGATGATGAGTATCCACATGAGTCGGCGTATAACTGCTTGTCTGTAACAGCTCCACATCCACCTGAAGCGGCGAATTACTGAGCTTCCTTAAAAGCTGCGTCTCAGTAATCTCTTTATTGGGCATGAGATTAAGGATGAGCATCTTAAGCGGACGTATGTCCTGATGCATCGCCCTGTTCTCATCCATAACAAATATATTCTCTTCTTCAAGGATCCTCTGCGCCGGAAGATCGCTCTTGACTTTTATCGGCATCTTTCTCCTCCTATGGGACACGGGGACGGTTCTTCTGTCCTCATTTCTCCCCTGCAATTTCCATAAAATCAGCTTCCGTGATTATCCTGACATTTAATTCTTTGGCTTTCTTATTCTTTGATGAATTGGAATTAATATCATTGTTTATAAGGTAATCCGTCTTGGCACTTACGGAACCGCTCACCTTGCCGCCCTTGCTTTCGATGAGTTCCTTTAAGGCATTTCGGTTCTCGAAATGTTCAAGAGAACCGGTAATAACAAAAGTCTTGCCGTTTATCGCCTCGTTACCTGTATCAAGCTCCGGGATCTCAATCGAAAGCTCCTTAAGCAGCTCATCAAACTCCCTTAAATGCTTCTCATCACCGAAATAATCCGTGAAACTCCTTGCTATGACTTCTCCCACTCCGTCTATCGCACCAAGTTGCTCTATAGATGCGTGCTTAAGCCTATCAATATCATAGTCAAACTCACGGCAGATAATCTTAGCGTTAGATAATCCGACATTCAGTATTCCAAGACTGTATATAAGCTTAGGAAGCTGAACCTTCCTTGCCTGATCAATGGCTGTTATCAGATTATTATATGATTTCTCGCCAAAGCCTTCAAGTTTACATAACTCTTCTTTGTGCCTTGATAACCTGAAAATATCAGCAAATTCATGAATATATCCTTCGCCTATGAACTTCTCAAGTGTCGATTCGGACAGTCCGTCTATATTCATCGCATCACGGCTTACAAACAGGGTGAACAGCTTTATCTTCTTGGCCGGGCATTCCGGATTAACGCAGTACAAAGCCTCGGTATCGTTGATCCTGCGTATTTCAGTGCTGCCACCGCAGGCAGGGCACTTTGACGGTATCTTCACACTTCCACTCCGCGTAAGGTTATCAGCTATCTGTGGAATTATCATATTTGCCTTGTATACAGTTATTGTATCACCGATTCCAAGTTGTAATTCCTTAACGATACTGACATTATGCACGCTTGCACGCTGCACCGTCGTTCCTTCAAGCTCAACTGGTTCAAATATTGCCACAGGATTAATAAGACCTGTCCTGCTCGGACTCCATTCAATCTCAAGCAGTTTAGTCTCACGAATCTCATCCTGCCATTTAAACGCTATTGCATCCCTTGGGAACTTGGCTGTCCTTCCCAATGACCGTCCGTATTCGATATCATCATAGGTAAGGACCAGGCCGTCTGACGGGATATCATTATCCTTAACGGCATCCGCATAATATTGTATCCTGTCCAATATATCGGACGCATTAACAAGATGATATTCTACTGTTTCAAATCCCTGTTTATTTAAAAACTCCATTTGGGCCCTGCGTGAATTGTGAAAATCAACCCCGTCAGCTTTTACAAGAGTAAATGCATACAGTCTTACATTTCTTTTGGCAGTGATCTCATTATTAAGCTGTCGTACAGAGCCAGAGCACAGATTCCTTGGATTTTTATATCTTGCGTCCACATCCTCTATCTGAGCATTGATCTTTTCAAAATCAGAATAACTTATCACGGCCTCTCCGCGAAGTATGAGCTCTCCCTTATACTGTATTACATGAGGAAGATTGACAAATGTCCTCGCATTCCCAGTTATGACCTCTCCTACTTCCCCGTTACCGCGTGTTACGGCCTTTACAAGCTTACCCTCATTATATGTGAGGACAATCGTAAGTCCGTCAAGCTTCCATGAAAGCAGGCCATCCATGTCCTTAAGCCAGTCTTTAAGCGCCTCTCTGTCCTTTGTTTTATCAAGACTCAGCATAGGACTTTCATGGCGCTCCTTGGGCAATTCATCGACCGCCTCATATCCTATGTTGACAGTAGGTGAGGACGAAAGAACCGTCCCCGTGTCCCGCTCAAGAGATACGAGTTCATCATAGAGTCTGTCATATTCATAATTGCTCATTATCTCGCGATCCTGCGCATAATAAGCTCTGGAGGCCTCATTTAATATTTCTATTAGTTCTTTCATCCTGTCCATTGAATTCATAATTTTATCCTCTTACAATTATGTTTTGTCGTCCGTAAAGCCATGACTGTTTCACTTGAAAATGGCTGAAATCAAAATGCGCCACACATGCGCTTAAGTGTTCTTATCTCATCCTCACTTAAATTCCTGTATTCTCCGGATTTAAGTTCTCCCAGCTTTATATTCATAACGCGTGTTCTTGTAAGCTTTCGTACCCTGTATCCAAAGGTTTCACACATCCGCCTAATCTGTCTGTTGAGCCCCTGTGTAAGTATGATCTCAAATGAATCATCAGTAAGGCGAGTCACCTTGCATTTATTGGTGGTTACACCAAGTTCCTCTAAATACACACCCTTGGACAACTGATATAAGGAAGCGTCTGTTATTGTTTTATCAACCGTAACTTTATACTCTTTCTCATGCTCATTACGTGATCGCATCATCGCATCGATAAGGTCACCGTCATTGGTCATTATGAGCAGGCCCTCCGAATCCTTATCCAGCCGTCCGCTGTATGTGATACGTTTGGGATATGAAAGATAATCTATTACATTACGCTCCTCTGACTTTTCGGCCGTGCATACGATACCCCGTGGCTTATTAAACGCAAGATACACTTTCTCATCAATACCTGATACTTCCCTGCCGTCTACAGTCACAGACATTCCGGGCACTATTTTCATCCCGTTCTCAGCCACAACACCGTCAACCATGACCGCGCCCCTTGCTATCAGCTCATCTGCGCCACGTCTCGAACAGATTCCACATTCTGCAAGATATTTATTTATACGGATTCCTTCCTCACTCACTTATGACTCCTGTTATCTTATCATTATCTGATCTCCAGATGATCAACCTCCGGCACTTTGTTTGAGCTGAGCGTTACAATAGTTACAAGATTCGTATCAAGCTCCACCTGAATATCGTGCTGATATGTTTTTGACTTGAGCCTGCCATTTATCTCATCAAGATCATCAACCTGTAAAAATCCCTTTACCTCATCTACAAAATCGGTATACGCAAGACCATTAAGCGATGACAGATTCATCCTGGAAAAGCCTGAAAGCGGCCTGTCCGTAACATACTCATCTGCCACGGCAGCTGCCACTGCGTCATGCACAGCCTGTGCTATCTGCTCATCCGTAGCAACTCGCGACTTCTCAACAAACTTCAAATACCAAGGTATAAGAAAACCTACCAGAACCGCCATGATGGCTATTACAATGATAAGTTCCAGTAAAGTAAAACCCTTATTTAAATTGTCCGGCTTCAATCTATCTTTATTCATAGTATGTATCTTGAATCACACAACTGTATACTAATGTATCATAATCCGGTTAAAAGTTCAAAAACAAGAAACCGCCAATGTGGCGGTTTCTTCAACATCCAATATATACCATACTTCTATTTCATCAGATTCAGATAATCCCTTCCAGTCTCTACACATTTTCTCTCATATTCATCATACAGCGGCTCAACCTGTTCAGCAAGCCTATCATACTTGTCTTCAATACTCTTCTTATATGTCGGGTTCAAAAGGCATCTGTAGTACATCTTAATAAGATTGCCGCGTAACCCCGAGCCATCATCAAGTATTGAATGCCCCAGTCTTGAATAATAGTCATTAACATCACTTACATAATGCACATCACATTCCAGATAATAGTTGAGCGAACGCTCTCTGTCATCCAAATGATAATATATCTCTCCAATATACATACACAGTTCGGTATAAAGCATTGACCTCTTATCATGCTTATCCAGTTCTCCAAGAAAGAGCTCCAATGCCTCCTCATACCTCATGAGCCCCATTAAGCGCCTGGTATACTGCATGTCAAAATCATCCGTAACCCTTCCCGTCTCACGCTGTCCATTCCACACCAGAAGACTTGTGATCACGCTTTCCACGTCCTGCTCTACACCATTTAACATAAGCCCTATTACCGGATTAAACTCTTCGCTGTCATGGATCATCACATTGTAATTTTTCAATTCTTCATTCAGAGTATTCCTAAGCTTTGCAAGCATATACGGATTGGCATACGGCTCAACCTTAAGTGCTGCTCTGATCCTCATGATAATATACCGCATCAGCTGCCCAGCCGGCGTGTCCTCTGAAATCACAGCCAGCATATCCTCCCTGATATCACTGAATACATCCTCATGATCAAGTCCGAAAACACTACCGTCATTCAAAGAAACACATACAGAACTTGGCATCCCCGATGCAGCAAACACATTGCTATCAAGAAAATAAATCTCTTTGCTGACATACATGTTTTGGATCTTTGTCAACATACCTGCATATTGAAGTTGTAATGTATGGGATAATTTAAAGAAAAGCATATTCAACTCCATAAAATCACATAAGAACAAATAATGATCAACTACTCCGCATAAGCGTCACATGGTACTGGCCAGAGACGGAAACATGGCCAGCCTCCTCTTGCCGAACCGTCGGCAGTCCATATTTCAAGTTGACCCGTCTTGGCATTCTTACATATCCTCCACCTGTCAACTTCACCATATACTTTCTTTTCTTTTGCAGCCAATGGATGCACTCCGACCTTTGTTATCTTATATTGAGGAACCATGATCTTGTTTTTCATCTTTCCGACGCCTTCTCTCTGCCATTTCTGTGCAGTCGCTGTATCAACATGCATGATCCCCAATTCTTCATTAAGAGCATCATAAATATTCTTACCATCACTATTCTTGGGACTATTCTGAAACGTGGTACCGGAAAACATTCCGAAATCCTCACTGGATATAAGGGCATATACCTGATATCTGCCCTCTCCTGCCACCTGCTCATCAACCCATACAGATACGCCCTTGCTCTTAGCCTGTGAATCAAACACATCATAAAACTCAGGATTATCCATAAGAACACGCTCAAATGCATGTGCAATGGTTTCTGCATTATCTATGTCTGTAGCTCTTCTTGATTTATCCAGGAATCTAATATATTGAGGGACAATTACAGCGACAAGAACTGCCATTATGGCCATGGCTATAATCAACTCTAACAAAGATATCCCCTTATTATCCACTTTATTAAAATGAATTGACTTCATAACAAAATACCTTAATACCCAAATTCCCTATATTACTGTATCACAATCAGATAAAAAGGTCAAAAAAAGCAGGCAAAAGTGCCTGCTCCTATTTTGTATATATATCATCCGGACTCGGCCATACACGATAACATGGTTTACCGCCATAACTCTTGCCATCACGCAGATCGTATGCCGACCACACTTCAATTCTCCCGTTATCCTTGCGTTTACATACTCTCCATCTGTCAATCTTCGTATTACCATCAGGTCCGACAACTTTATAGTTTGGAACCAAAATCTCATTCACATAAGTTGCTGTATCCTTTTTCCCTTTTGTCTCATACATAACGCCCATCTCTTCATTAATGATATCATAGAAACATTTACCACTACTTAGCGGGCGTTTAAAAGCGTCTGTTCCTCCTGAAAAAAAACCCTTTGTTTCAGTGGATAATATCAAGTATACTTTATACCTCTCATTTACACCTTCTACCGTTGCATTTACAGTTGTTTCAAGGCTTTTCCAATTTGTATATATCTGATATGCATCCTCATCATAGACGAAAGCCCTCTCAAATGCCTCTCCTATCTTCTGGGCATTCTCAACATCTGTGGCCTGACGTGATCTATGTACGTATTTCATATATTGCGGAGTAATGAAACCAACAAGTATCGCTAATATTGCAATAGCAATGATCAGTTCCAACAATGTAATACCCTTATTTGATTTCATCATTTCACAAAATCTTTTCACCGATCATCCCTCATAATCCGTTTCAACATTGTTTTTAATCATTTCATTATTTATATCGACTACACAAATAAACATATTAACAGAATTATAATCTAAATCAAGTCGAATTTTCATTGCTATCAGTTACTCTTTGCCATGTCACACCCTTTAATGTTCCTTCCTGCCCCTTTTCCATAACAAGCCATGACTGAATCAGCCAACAATCCACTCCAATACCAAAGTCTACACCATCACATAGATCACCGTTTTCATCAAACATGCTTCTATATACATCGACATCGCATATATCCATTTCACCTCCGTATGCATTTATCGTTATTTTGCATACTTTATAGTCCATATCATATGGCACGGGATCTATATGAAGCCTATAAATCCATTTATATTTTCCCGAATAAAGGTTTATCATCCTGTCTTGATCGATTTTAAAGGGATTATCGCCGGTTCCTGCATGGAATGTCCTTTTCTTTCCTCCAAGAACAATATCACCGATATCATTCGTATCCAGGCCCTGTGCCTTAGCCTCATCTTTCATATCAAGCGAGTATACTGCCGTACAATATTCACTCACATTGTATCCAGCCATTTTAAGTGCATTAATCACACCCTCATCATTGGTATACAAGGCATGCGAATCCGAAATCTCTGAATACAAAAAACCACTGTTTAAGAAAACAGGGGAATCAAGCTCTTTATCAACCAGGACCGTTGTGTTTTTATATCTTGCGAGTTCTTCGCCATCGTATAATGACCTACTTATGCCGTCGTACCTTCTATGATACAATTCTCCAAGCCTGTCAACATATATCTTACCGACTTTCGAATTAAGCATAACTTCAAAGGGAGCAGAATCACCATCGGGCAAAGAGGCATATTTTTCTATAACCGAATCAATCCTGTATGTCAACCATACGAAAGTCAATACAAGGAACATGACAGATATCGTTATCGCAGCTTTAAGTGAAATACCAGTTCTGACATGACACATTTTACCGGCCCAAAAACGAGAAACACCTGATATCGCAATTGTCAAAAGCAACTCAATGGCAAGTATGGCAATAAACACATATGCCTGATCGTTTATGCTGAGAGTAAGCAATCTGAGTCGTGGTACCAGCAATAAAATAATAATGAAAGCAGCTATTAGGCTGGCTGCAAAAAAGCCTGCTTGGATTGTCTCATAATGCTCATTATCATGTATTCTGTCTGCAGACTCTTTTCCCTTATTGTCAGATTCTTCTTTTCCCTCCGTAAGCGCTGCAAAAGGCAGAATGATAAATATATTATAGAATACCTGCATAAAATGATGCTCCGACATTGCATGAACAGCGATCAGTGTAAGTGCCATAACCATACGGCGTTCTCCACTTTTTATCGCCCTTCTTGTCATCAATATCCATAGAAACGACATGATAAGCCATATAACTATTCCATAATAAATAAACAGCCTTATATAACTGCTGTCGATAAAGAAATAATCTGCATGATTATATGTGGAGCCCCCGGCTCCTATCTGCTTAAACGGGGCTCCAAACGCAGATATTCCATTTTCCATAAATGCTCTTACAGGCTGGGAAAATCTGTGTGTAAAATTATCGTCGAGAAAAATCGCAAAAGCATATCCCTTATAATATGACCATGTAATAAATATCATGATAAATCCAGCCAACGGAAATACCGCCTGCATGACAATGTCTGCCACACACTTTATGCATCTTATGTATTTATGTTTATCTGCATAACGTTTTTCAACAATTCCATATATTATCAAAACTGCAAAAACAGCACTGCATATAATACCCGTTGTGCTATAAGCAAGATAATAAGCCACCACAAATGTAAGAGCCGGAAAAATCAGCGACAGTTCATCCGAAAGCCCCTTCCATAAAACCCATAACGATATTATAAGGAAGAAGATTATAGAGGCAAAATCAGTAGGATATCTTATCCCCATAGAACTCCTGATATGCCCTTCCTTTATATACACAAGGTCTGGTATGAATCCGCATAACGCAGCAATGATCGTACATAGAACTACACTTCCGACTGAAATAAGATATACTCTTAATATCTTCCTGTAATTGATACCTATGCATCCCAGAGTCATAACCCCAAGCGTTGCAAAATGCTCCACATCCCAGCTCAATGTATATATAACATTAATGAACACAGCACACCAGACCAGCTTATCTTTATAGTGTGGAATTATCCTTATAATGACTACTACCGATATAAGAACTGATAGCATATTATCAAGAGCATCCGGAATCTGAAATGTGAACATAGTTATCCCAAGAGTCATAACCCCAAGGTATATTGCACACAAGCACAGAAATACAGGCTCTGTGAGCTTATCACACTTTTTCCTTATTACTTCATCATTTAAATACCTAGATATCATACCCATCAATTCCAAATTTCTTAAGACAATCCTTACGTACATATATTTGCCGGCTGAATGTTGCCGTCTTATTCTTCCCCATATAATACCCCTTCATTTCAGCCACATCAACATAATCACCTAAAGATATCTCATCATCGTATACAAGCTTAAGTGCCGGTGTTCCTACCAACACTTCCGGTATCCCGCAAGCATGCCATAATCTGTATGCTTCAAGATTCTCTTCCTTGGATGAACACAGGTGTGATGCATATCCTTTCCTGTGGTCTCTCGCATTATGGTTAAAAAAAATATTATCATCAAAATACGGAAGTATCGCAACTGCGTCCAATGTATTCTCACTTTCCAGATAATCGTAGTCCATCATAACGTTATCCGGAGCATCACTTCGCATATCCCAACTTATCATAATAGCTGCGTTTTCCATATTATGTTCCTTGATAAAATCTGCAATAGCCTTTGACTCACTATATGGAAGCCTTACATCATCTATGCATATCTTCATGCAATATCCGGCTGAAAAAGCCACGATTACGATCGGAAGCACCTTAAATGCGCACACGATCAAAGCAATATCCTTCTCACCCAGACGGGAAAACATTACATTTTTAATCTTTAAACATCTGTCGCTTATAAATGAAATATCATATACTGCCCATATATAACTGCACAGCCAGATCATGCCTATTCCGGTATGGTTACCGGAGCCATAAAAGCACATAAATAAAATGTAAAACAGATATGGAACAATATAATACTTTATATCTCTTCTCTTTGATATAAGAATGATGATCCCCAAAATGAATAGTGTTGTTATAAGTCCGGGGATCGTATCAACAATCCCCATCGTTTCCCAAGTTGGAAGTCCGGTCACCGAAATAAAAGTATCTCCCGGAAGCACAAAAATAAAATACAAAAGCTTTCGTATTAAATAATTGTTTGAAACATTTCCCAACGCATATACATCACTAAACGGAATTATCAAGTACACTACGGGTAATACTGCAACAAGCAGAACAAGGAGCGCATACAGCCTTATGTCTTTATGAATATCCCTGAATCTATTACTTCTATATTCAGCTATAATATCCAATAACCAGCATATACTTATTCCTCCTGCGATCAATATGCCATAGATACTGGTAAGACACAGAAGGTACAGGCCTCCTGCAAAACGACATGGTTTTGTTTTTCTGTTTTTGAAAGACATTGCTATAAGGACGCATGATAATTCAAGTACACAATATGTCCTGCTGATAACTCCATATTGATAAAAGAAAAAATACGTAAAAGGTAATATATATCTTATCACCTTGGGAAATGGAGATTTGAACACTATAAGTAATACCGTTAACACCGAGAAGATCAGAGATATACCCTTAAGACCAATCAGATAAGGCACGCCGAGCTTGGCCGGAACAGATAGTATAAGCGACCACAGCGGCGGATGACCCTCTGTATGAGGCAATACTGTCATGATCTCCCTGTATGTTGCAGTCTTTCCAATTTCCCATGCCTGTGCCTCATCGAACCATGGTTCATGGAAAAAAGATACTATAATAAATAAAACCATATACAGAATAACAACGGCGATTTCAATACCGCCAGCGTTAAATATGTTTGATAGCTTACCTCTCCTCATGGTATTCCTTCTCGGTATTAACATTCCATAATGCAGTCTGATCTGTACTTCCGCCAAGTATAAGCTTTAGTGCCTCAAACGATGTCATCATAGAGTGATCCATATTATTGTACCTGTGCTGCCCGTTTCTTCCAACGCAATATAGATTGCTTATAGTCTTAAGAAACTCTGTCAGCTTATTCATCTCACTATAGGTATCAAAGTATGCAGGATAGGCTTTCTTAACCCGTTCAAGATGAGTGTCTATCACATCCTCCGGCCTGTCGATGATACCTATCCTCACCATTTCAGATATACCCATTCTGGCAAAGTCATTATCAGACATATTCCAATATTCATCGCCTTCGTTTACAAAATATTCAAGCCCTAGCCATACGGTATTATCCAGGTCTTCTACCATATAGGGTGACCAGTTATTATATATCTGCATCCTTCCCATGCGCACACGTCTGTCCTGAATGTATATCCAGCAATCCGGTACTATATTGGATACCGTCTTCATATCGGTAATGTTTTTAAGCTTTAGTTTGGAAACAAGCACTCCAAGAGTCATATAATCCCGATACGGCAGGCCCGCAGCAATACGGGCAGGTTCAGCCGGCACATCATTCATACCCTCTATAAGTTCACGGACAGGCATGGAAGAAATAACATAATCTGCAGTGAGCCTGACTTCCTGTCCATCCTTTATATAAACCACATCTTCAATCCTTTTATCTCTTAGTCCAAACCTTACAGCTCTGGCCCCTTTTATAATCTTACCGCCATTCTTTTCAATCTCTGCGGCTACCAGCTCCCAAAGCTGTCCCGGACCAAACTTAGGATATTTGAACTCCTCTATAAGCGATGTCTCAACCTTTCGGTTCCTTACATCAAAAGTTCTGCCTAATACATCTCTTAATATCGCAAAAATGGATAAACCCTTTACCCTCTGTCCTCCCCAGGAGGCATCTATCTCCCTTGGATGCCGCCCCCAGATGTTCTCCGTATAATATTCGAAAAACATTGAATACAGCTTCCTTCCAAAACGATTAATATAAAAATTCTCAAGATTATCCTCCGGACGCTTATGAAGTATTGAGATAAGATATGAGAAGCCTACCTTTATAGTGTTACCAAAACCCATATTTTTAAAGGTGGCCATTGAAAGGCTTATCGGATAGTCATAGAATTTATCATCAAAAAGTATTCTTGAAACGCGCCTCCTAAACAGCATCACTCTGTCTGTCTGCTCAGGATCACTGTTCTTATTATAACCGTCAGGCTCAGTATTTTCTCTTGAACCCGAATTTACTGAAGCCAGATAGGATTCAACAGCATTTCTACCCATGGCCGCATCATCCTTTGCCTCGGATGTCTGCATAGGCATTATCTCGTCCCACCACTCATTAACTTCGGGAATCTTGGAGAAAAACCGATGGCCGCCCATATCCATACGGTTTCCCTTATAATTTACCGTCTTGGATATTCCGCCAATATCTTCCGTTTCCTCAAGCACGATAATTTCAAAATTTTCATTTTTAACAGCAAGTTCATATGCCGCAGTCAACCCTGCCGGACCTGCGCCAATAACAATTACCCTTTTCACTACACACACTCGTTTACTTTATTATCAGATCATCTACTGATCCTGGAACATTAGAAGATACTGTTACGGTTACTTTCTGTGTGGCACCATCAACCCTGACCTTAATATCTTCATTACTGTATGCCTTGGATTTGAAACGATTCTTTATGGTTCCCAAATCGTCAACCTGAAGGAACGATTTGATTGTGGCAACAAATTCAGTATACGGTTTATCCGTGTAACCTGAAACACCTATCTGCTCAATATTGATATCCGAAAAACCATCAAGCGGTCTTTCCTCGATATTCTCATCAGCCATCGCAACCGTTACTGCATCATGTACTGACGTAGCAATCTCTATATCTGTTTCCATACGCGATTTTTCAACATACTTAATATATTGCGGTGCAAGTAACGCAACCAGTATAGCCATTATTGCAATAACTATTACTAATTCTACCAATGAAAAACCTTCATTCCTTATCTCTTCATCCATGTGGCATGCAACTCCATTAATATGAGAATAAAAACCTTCAATCTCTAAAATGGGTTGTCTGTACAACAGGCAACCCATACATTTTATTTCAAGTTAAAACATAACATCCCCATGCTCATTAGGAGCAGTTGATCTGACAGTAAGATGTATCTCCTTACTGTCCTCATACATATAGATAACATATCTGCTTCCCTTAAATGCCTCTGATTTAAAACCTTCGCCTTCCAGCTCTTCAAGACTTGACACATCCAGTCTCTTACACAGTTCTTCATTAAATTCCTGCAGAGTACTCATCTCACTAAAATCACTAAGTGAAATATCCCATAGGGCAGTAGGCATATTTGAAAGGCTTTCATCTTCCACAATTGACTGCATGGCCGAATAAACACGCTCTATTGATTTAATATCCCTATCTATACGTTTTTTTTCCGCATATTCCTTAATCTTAGGCATAGAAATATATATTATCACTGCCGCAGTAACGGTTATCAGGGAAAGAACTATCGTCAGTTTAAAAAATAAACTGTATTCCTTAACCTCCTTCTGACTTATTATTCCCATGATCACCTCTTAATCCAGGTCAAAAACTTCAGTCCTTACAATATTTGCAGCCGCCGTGGATGTCATTGTTGAATTCACACCTGTTTTCGAATTAGTAACACTGTCTGTTGCGACCACAAACAGATTTATAGTATTCTTAAGGTTAGATCCTGATCCCATGAATGCACCCATAGCATCCATCGCAAATGAAACCTTATGAACAGCTCCATTCTTAAGATTATTAAGATCCCCCTCCAAAATAGCGCCTGTTTCAGGATCCATATATGTCACACTGGTTGTATCAACCGGAAGCTCCTTTACAGTATACTCATTAGTATTATACCTGATAGTTGTCGCACCGGTTGTTCCGGCGGGAACTTCATAGTAGAACTTGGCACTCATCGTATGTGACACGAACTCTGCATTCTGAACAAGGCTCACCTGTTCAGGCATAAAATAGACATCCTTGGTAACACCGATAATCTCCCCTTGGTCGGCATGCTGGGAAATATCAAGCTGTTCATCATATGTAATATAAATATTGTCAGTATTCCTCTTGCCCGCATATCCTTCCTTAAACGTTATATCAGGAGCATGTAAGCCTGATCTGTAGGCAGCAACTATAGTATTTATGAACAGCTTCATCTCATTTTCGGAATCGCCCTTCATAACATCTGAATGCCCTACTCCACTATAGGTTACATTACCCTTATTATAGATATAATAATTATTTCGTACATCACCCGGAGACATTGCATACATATCCGCCGGCTTGCCGTTTTTAGCCTCATCATCAACAAGACCCGAATCATCAAGACAATACCAGACTACAATATCACTCTCACCGTCAAAATCATCATCCGCTGTCACATCAAGCTGGAACCACTGCTCATGTGTATTAGCCACCGGGAATTTATCCGGCAGTTTGTAAGGATACTCCGTGATCTGACCGCCATTAACCTTCTTAACACTCATATCGTAGTACTGACCGACAGTATGTATATGATGCCTTTTATCATATGAATCACAATTAGGATCAACATCACTTCCATTCTCAGGATTTCTGTAATTATCTATCCATCCATAATCATCATGAGTATGATCGATATCCTTAAGATTTGCCAATGGCTCCGTAACGTTTTTGTTCGGAGAGGCTTTCTCATATACGTCCTTATATTGTGTTCCAAAATATCCACTAGTATTTATATTGCCATAAGTAAATCCATGTATCTGCGAACTGGTGATCTTATTGCTGTCCGTACGGGAAGTTCTGGGCTTATATATACTGTCATGTACATACGTTCCATCTTTCGCCTCATTCAGCACATTATATCTATCCATTCCAACAAGATTTCTAAGCTTTTCGTTGCACTCATAACCGGTATTGGCACTGTATGTATCCAGAAGCCTTATACCATTATATACAGTACCGCTACTGTACCCATTCTCATCCACCAATGTACTCATCATCGATGTACAGTCATGAGTAAACAAAATGCTGTGTCCTGAATTAACAAAATCTTTTATAGCTTCTACAGCTATCATATTCGGTGCTACATAGCAATCACCAAATCCCATTATTACCATATCATAAGCTGCAATCGCATCGCTGTACTCCTGTTTGATGGAATTACGAAGCTCCTCATCGTATCCGTTTATCTCAACACTCATTTGGTTACGTCTTGTCGTATTAAGAGTTCTAACCTGAGCATCGTTTATTCTATACCTTGCTCTGACCCTTGCGCTGTATGTTGGCGACATCGCACTGAATTCCGTTGATGTTACCGTTGTGATCTTGATATCATAAGGCACACAGTTATCTGTAAGAAGATCATAGAACTTATTCCCGCTCCCTGCTTCATACTCTTGCTGCATATTCCAGGTAGAATGATATACGCCTTCAATCTTCTGTATCCAGCCATCTCTTCTTAATGATACTTCATAATTATCACCATGCTTTAAATTGCTTCGTTCCAAATAAGACGCATTCCCTTCATTGGAACCTCTTCCATTATCAACTGATTCAACGTCAACAGAATTAATCTGGAGAACCTTGATCTCAGGCTTGGTATTTGACATCTGATAATATCCGGTAGCATTTGCACGCCTTAACGTATTACCTGATTGCTTTACTACAATACGCCACGGAATAACACCTGCCTGTGAGCCTGACAAACGGTAAGTACCATAATAAGTCACTCCCGGTCGTACCGCATATGTTCCTCCTGTTTTAGATATTACTTCACCGGAATCTGAATTGACTAATCTCGTGAAATCCACGCTCTCCTGAGTAGCAGAATATTTTCCATCAGCATTTACGTCTATATATAGGTTAACATAATAATCATCAGTTGCACTTACAGCGCCCTTGTTATCTATACTGAAATTGAACGGTACATAAAAATATCCATCTTCTGTATCTTTATATACATTCTGTGTTGTTGTCATTGAAGCTGCGGCATTTCCATACATAGTCAGCTTTGGTTTAGAAAGATTCAGATAGAAATCAAATAATCCCGGTGAAAGATTAGATAACTTAAATACATTATCTTCATTCATCACGCTCTCTATAAAACTGTACATATATGATGCCGTGTCAACCTTGCATTTATTTATACTATATGTTTGATCCGTGTTCCTGATGAAGAAAGAATCATCCATGACTATAGGAAAGCCTGCGTTAACGAAGTCTTTAAGCGCATTGACCTTCTCCTGCGTTATATCATTTCCGCCATACCTCGTCTTATATACATCCCTGTCATTACCAGTCTTTATTACCATCGCGGACTTTACGCCCCCATTGCCCTTAGTACCGCTCACATACTCATTATCGAGCATTCCAGCAAGATGAATCTGCATGTATGCATAATCGCCGACGTTGGAATAAACTAAGCCATCCATATTAAGATCATTGTAATCTGTCATCTTCACCTGGGCATTGTAATCCTCCTGCGTTGCCCTCCCTGCCGTCACATCTTCAGTCTCTATGCTTCTCGTATTCATCTTATCGGTATTCATACCAAAATAGATCATATCATAATCGACATTGATGTCCTCAATACGACCTATGAATTGAGCAGTAGTCATTTGGGTGACTATTATTTTGGCTCCATCCTGATCAATAAGCGGATTATCCCTGTCTCCGTGAACGAAAAGCTTGGAGCCTACAATATTACCGTTATCATCTACTTCTTCAGATTCCGTAGACAGATCATAGGATGCGCATGGCTCTATCTCCAAAATACGCATTTCTCCCTTATGCTCGCCTGCCGCACGTTTTTTTCTGAAACCGATGATATAACGTATTGCAGTAGCTTCTGAAATGGTCTTATCAAGCTCCTTGAGCTTCTCTGCCTTGCGATACAGGTTCTCAGTTTCAACATCTGTCAGTACATCAGCAAAGCCCGCCTTTATTTCCTCAGAATTAAACGCTCTCATGAGCTTATCATTTAATAAGCATGTATATATACCTGTAGACTGATTATCTAATTTGCGGTTATATATGTATACATTCTCATTTACAAAATGATTATCATTGCCGCTGAGTGTAATTGCGTCGCTGGATACAGAAAGACCATTTACATCATAAAATTCATCGCTTATAGAATATAATGTATTGAAGCACTTATACATATCATCATGTGACAGCCTCAGCTTCTTAATCAGATCGGATGCAACCGGTTCTCTGACATAGGTAGTTGAGTTTTCAGACAGAGTCTCATAATCCGTTACTATTCTGTAATCTCCTATTATCGGAATACGGCTCTCTACTATCAGACCAAGTATGTTCCTGAACGATCTGACACTTAAATCATTATCGCCATAAGAATAATTATCAAACGAATCTCCTATACAATATTGTGCATCACCAGACATCACAGCAATAAACCTTGCTGAAGTAATATCCTCCGCTGTAACTTTGGAAGCGGGCCTGGTATAGACTTCAACAGGCAGCTTATCACACTGCTCACCGGCATCTCTGTCAAGGATATTTCTCTTAAACCACTCATTATTGGTAATATTTATTTTGTAATATATTTCAGCACCACGGATATGATACGGCTTAATATCAGCATTATTTTGCCAAAACCTCAATGCTGTCTTTTCACTCATAAAACTGTAATTACCATTACCAAAATCATAATCATATATGAAAAGATCTTCAGGGCACTCATCACGTACAACAATCACGCCACGACCGGTAATATTAGGCACAAGCGCCCCCTTTTCAGAAGATATATCAATAATATACTGTGCTCCGGTATCCTGTTCGCATGGTCTGAAATTATTAACACTGTAAAAGTCCTGATTTTGCAGTGTATCTGTATACTCAAAACCAAGGATATAATACGATGCGGCACCTCTTTGTTCATTTATAGACGCTTCTTCTTCATTTTCGCCTGTATTATCACCTTCTGCTAAATCCTGGGCTTCATTATCCTCCGAATCTTGCAATACTGTTTGATCACCATCAAATACAACTTCGTCTTCGCGCTCATCAAATGCACCGGTTCCATCTTCTATAACTATACCATTATCTTCTCCTGCATTAACAGCTTTGGCGTCTTCCTTAAGTATCTCGGCATCTCCAGGACCAGCATCCTTAGGCGATATCACACCTTTCCCATCATCTAACGCAGACAGGGTTACTGTTGGTGATGCTGATGAAAATGTATCTTCATTCTCATGCTCCTCTGTGGTAACGCTGGTTGCAGAAAAG
>JAFXVI010000001.1 GCA_017524595.1 Lachnospiraceae bacterium
ATAACCATGAATTCCTGTGTATCAACAGCGCTGTCTGCATGAGCGCCGCCATTTAAGATGTTCATCATAGGAACAGGAAGGTCTGTAGCCTGAGCGCCACCTAAGAACCTGTAAAGAGGAATATCAAGAGATGTAGCTGCAGCCCTTGCCGTTGCGATAGAAACTGCAAGAATCGCATTAGCGCCGAGCTTACTCTTATCCTTTGTTCCGTCAAGCTTGATCATAGCTGCATCTACTGCATATGTATCAGATGCATCCATACCAACGATAGCATCAGCAATAGGTCCGTTGATGTTATCAACTGCCTTTGAAACACCCTTACCAAGATATCTTCCCTTGTCGCCGTCACGAAGCTCAAGTGCTTCAAACTCACCTGTAGAAGCTCCTGAAGGTGCCGTACCTCTTGCAACCGTTCCGTCAACCAATGTAACTTCTGCTTCAACTGTGGGATTTCCTCTGGAATCGAGGATCTCTCTTCCTACTACCTTTTCGATCTCAAGATAATTCATATGTATCCAACCTTTCCGCCTCGTGGGCTGTATATTTTAGTTAATCCAAAAGCCTGTGCTTTTAGGTAACCAATCCATTACAAAGGCGTTCTTAAATCAGCGCCCTGCAATGTTCAGCATAGCACAATTTTACTGTATTTTCAAGGCTTTAAAGTCCTGACAGATGTATAATTATAGAAGCAGATTATAGCCGGCAATAGTTTTACCGTATAGCCATATATATTGACAATCATGCGATTCAGGGATATATTGCGTTTATGTTATTTATGTTATATGTGACAGGAAAGGATTTATCATGACTGACGTAAAGACAAGAAATTTAGTGCGTGCAGCAATGCTTTCCGCACTTACTTTGATAGCTACATTTATTATAAAGATACCTACCCCGGGAACCGGTGGTTACATCCACTTAGGCGATGCTTTCGTGATCCTTTCAGGTATCCTTCTCGGTCCTGTGTACGGAGCCGTAGCAGCGGGACTTGGTTCCGCTCTTGCTGATATTCTTGGAGGTTATTTCTTCTATGCTCCGATCACCCTTCTTATTAAAGGCATAATCGGACTGGTAAGCGGCCTCATCTTTCACGGACAGGTTCTTAAAATAAGATCAGACCGCATTAAATGTCTGTTATGCGGTCTGTTTGGTATGCTGTTTGTTGCACTTGGCTATTTCCTGTTTGAAGTTTTCATTTATGGCAGTGCAGCGATCGCAAGTATCCCTGCCAACCTGATACAGGGATTATCGGGACTTATAATCTCAAACCTGCTGTATGTACCGCTGCGAAAGATCGTAAAATGATCAAGTAAAAGAAATCACTTCTTCTTTTGGTTTCCCACAGGGCTCTATGCTTATTGCTTCAAGCACGGGGCCTTCTTTTCCGTAATCCTCAAAGTATTCGATATTGACTTTCGCCCTGACCTTAATATACTGCCTGTTTTTAAGCTCCTCTTCTTTATCATATTTGCATGCATAACCAAGAAACGCGATATCCTCGGCGCAGCAGGTCATTGCCATACGTCCGGGAACAAAATATCCTTTGGGGAACTGCTGCGGATGCAAAACCATTCCAGTGTATTCTATGATGCGCCCCTTATATCGATCCATATTGTCAAGGGCATCCAGATACCATATACCGTAACCCTTGTCGCTTAACACGATCGGATCGTTAGTAAGATCGTAAGGCAGGTCTTCTTCCAGCGTAACGTTCATCTCACCATTCTTGTTTTCAAAAATGATATCAGCCTGCTGATTGAGCGCCTTTATATTTCTTTTATACGATGCGATCTTATCTTCAAGAGCATCACAGCGGTTCATGATTATAAGTTCCGAACCTCTTATCTGCTCCGCAAGCAGCGACTTCATATTTGTAAAATATGATTCAAAAGTCGCACCGTTTATCATGGTTATCTGCTGCTCTATCTTCCAGTTCCAGGGAAGCTTATGATCCTTGAGTAACCACATACCGTTGAACTCTATAACTATACGCCCCGGTCGGTGCTTCTTCTCAAGCTCCATAAGGTTCCTTGCGTTAAAGTCATCCTCTTCATCGATAACTTCCATGATAGTACGTGTTCTTTCAAGCACCTTGGGATCGTACTCCTTTTCACCTTCTTCGCAGACAATAAGAAGAGTGGCCCTCCTGTCCTGAAAATATGGTTGTGTTATCGTATAATTGATGAAATCCGTCTTCCCGCTGTCAAGAAAACCATTGATTATAAAAACTGAAGTCATTGAAATAAACCTCTTATAGCATCTTCTTTAAGATCGGAACCTATTACGCATATCTTGCCCGTTACTTCGGCAGCTCCATCCCTTACCTCGCATTCACCCGGAACATAATCAAAATGAATAAATCTTTCTCCGTCAGTTGGAAGCATACCCTTGCATCGCAGAACCGTTCCGTATTTACCGGTATCGTCAAGCTCCTCTAAACATTCCTCAACCTTCTCCTTCGTGTATTTGGTTGATGTCTCTATACCTATGGATGTGAATATCTCATCTGCGTGATGGTGATGATGTTCGTGATCATGATCATGGCAGCCACAGGTGCAATCAGGACCGTGGTCTTCATGATCGTGATGATGATGCTCATGATGGTGTTCATGATCTTCTTCATGATGGTGTTCATGTTCCTCATGATAATGTTCCATCACTTCCTTCATGAGCTCTGCCTCAAGATCCTTCGCGTCCTCGATGGTCTCAAGTATCTTAACGCCATCAAGCTTATCCCATGGAGTAGTGATCACGGTAGCTCTGTCATTATGCTCACGGATAAGAGCAACCGTCGCATTTATCTTCTCATCGGTCATATCGCCGGTACGGCTTAAGATGATCGTTCCGGCATGTTCTATCTGGTTCTCGAAGAACTCGCCGAAATTCCTTAAGTATGGCTTACATTTCTTCGCGTCAACAACAGCCACCGCACTGTTTAAATGAACTCCCTCAGAACCGGTCGCTCCTTCCACTGCTCTCATTACATCCGACAGCTTTCCAACTCCTGAAGGCTCTATCAGTATACGGTCAGGATGATACTTATCAAGCACTTCCTTAAGCGCGGTACCGAAATCACCTACCAGCGAACAGCAGATACAGCCTGAATTCATCTCTGTTATCTCAATACCTGCCTCCTTAAGAAAACCTCCGTCAATCCCGATCTCGCCAAACTCATTCTCTATAAGGACCACCTGTTCGCCCGCAAGCGCTTCCTTTAAGAGCTTTTTGATCAGTGTTGTCTTACCTGCTCCCAAAAATCCGGATACTATATCTATTTTTGTCATCTTTATCACCCTTCCATTCCTTCCAACAGTTTCTCTACGCTCGCCAACTTCACACATAACACAAATATCCTCGCCGCATCCTTCATCTCCTCCGTTGAAGGGAAGGTCGGTGCAATACGTATGTTTGAATCCTGCGGATCGTTTCCGTAAGGATAGGTGGCGCCCGCACCTGTCAGAACTACACCCAGTGCCTTGCACTTCGCAACAATTGATTTTGCGCATCCGGGAAGAGCATCAAACGAAATAAAGTATCCTCCCTTCGGCTTTACCCAGCTTCCGATCCCAAGCCCTCCAAGCTCTTTTTCAAGAGTATCGGTCACGGCAGCGAACTTCGGACGCAGCAGCTCACCGTGTTTCTTCATATGAGCCTTCAGTCCCTCTATATCCTTAAAGAACCTCACATGACGCAACTGGTTTATCTTATCGTGTCCTATGGTCTGAACTCCCATAAGCTTAAGTATCCATTGAACATTGTCTATGGAGGAAGCAACTACCGAAACTCCCGAACCCGGAAAGCTTATCTTTGATGTCGAAGCGAATATGAATACCATATCGGGATTGCCGGCCTTCTTACATTCATCCAGGATATTAAGTATCTCATCCTGATCGTCATCGTAGAGATGATGGACACAGTAGGCATTATCCCAGTATATCCTGAAATCATCGGCTGCGGGCTTAAGGTTTGCAAACCTCCTTACTGTCTCATCCGAATATGATATCCCGGTCGGATTAGAGTACTTTGGAACGCACCAGATACCCTTTACTGCAGGATCGTTGTTAACATACTTTTCAACCATATCCATATCAGGGCCGGTCGTTGACAACGGAATATTTATCATTTCTATATCAAACTGTTCGGTTATCTTGAAATGCCTGTCATACCCGGGCACGGGACAAAGGAACTTCACTTTTTCCTGCCTGCACCACGGCGTGCCTCCCCTTACGCCAAAGCAGAACGATCGCGCGATCATATCATACATAAGGTTAAGGCTCGAATTACCGCCTACGATAACGTTGTCCTTCTCAACGCCTATCATATCAGCCATCAGCCTCCTGCACTCGCCGATACCGTCAAGATCGCCGTAATTACGCGTATCCGTACCAAGGATCGTGTGCATATCGGAATTTGAATTCATCACATCAAGGATCGGCATGGCGATCTCAAGCTGTGAAAGCCCCGGCTTGCCGCGCGCCATATTAAGCTTAAGTCCCTTGGACTCTTCCTCCTTGTATTCTTTTTCAAGCGCCGCCTTTAACTCAAGCAGCTCTTCCCTTGACATATCCTTGTACGCCTTCATAGTCATCTCTCCGTTTCATTTGATTGATCATTTGGTGAATACTACCATATCAGGATGTGAAAATCAAATAACACAGCAGTTAACTGCATAATTTCACATATTTATCCTTTAATTCAATAAGCTCATTCATCAGGGCGGGATAATCCGCATCCGCTTTGGCCCTCAACAGTTCGTTAATCTCACACGCCTTATCATACATCGGCGTAAGCGACAGGTTCCCAAGAACTCCCTTTAACGCATGAACCTCCGAAAAAGCAGTATCTTTATCATTTGCATCGATAGCGGCCTTGAGTCTCTCAAAACCCGCTTCAGATGCTATCGTTCCTGCAAGCCTTAAATACAGGGCCTCATTTCCCATACATCTTGAAAGACCTGTTTCCGTATCTGCTCCAAATTCCTTTAATGCTTCTATAGTTAACATAACATCTCCTTTCGTGCTCTTTCCTTATTGTTTACATATCTGTTTATATCTCTTTCTCAATAAGCTTCTCGAACTCTTCCGGCGGTACCGGCTTGCTGAAATAAAAGCCCTGTATAAGATCGCAGCCCATTTCCTTAAGCTTCCTTACCTGCTCCTCCTCTTCAACGCCCTCAGCTACTACGAGCACATCCAGGAACCGCGCGATATCGATTATCAGCTTGACCATCCTTAAGCACTTGTCATCCTTAAGCATATTGCGTATGAACTTCATATCTATCTTGATCACATCGATCGTAACGGTTGTCAGCATATTAAGTGACGAGTAACCCGATCCGAAATCATCCATCTCTATCTTGAAGCCTCTGCCTCTTAAGCTGTCTATTACCCTTATCAGTGTATCAGCGTTATCCGCATATGCCGATTCTGTGATCTCCAGCATCAGATCGTTGGTTGTTATATCATATGTATCGATAAGCCTTAAGAGCTTCTGCTCAAGCGTCGGATCATAAATATCTATC
>JAFXVI010000039.1 GCA_017524595.1 Lachnospiraceae bacterium
ATATTGTAAACGCTTAAGCAGCTTGGAAGTATAAGTACTAACGGATTGCTAAGAAGCCCCAGCGAATTCATCAGAAGATAATTGGGGATCGTTCCTGCATTAAAGAACATGGTGACCGTTATGATTATGTTTATAAGTCCGCGTCCTTTAAGATCCTCATAGATAAGCGGATATGCGCAAAACGCCGTCATTGTGAGCGATACTATCGTACATACAAGCGTGAGGAACACTGTCCAGAAGAATGACTTTATATATTTGGGATCCTTAAGTACAGTTGTATATGCTTTGAAATTGATACCCTTGGGAAGCAGATATACCTCATGCTTTACCAGCGCATCCGAAGAACTCAGTGATTTTGCAAGAAGATTTATCATCGGGAGCACGCATATAAGGCATACGATAACGCAGATGATAACAAATACCCAGTCGCCTGCTTTGGCTCTTCCTGATTTGATCATTCTGTTCTCTTCCATTACCATATCCCCCTTTCTCCCAATTTTCTGGATATCCAGTTAGCAAGAAGCAGGAAGATAACGCATATTACCGACTGGAACAGACCAACCGCCGTTGTCAGCGAGAACTGAAGTCCCTTGATACCATTCTTATATACGAAAGTTGCTATAACGTTGGCTACCTTCATTACAAGATTATTCTGGAAGGCATACGGCCTGTCAAAACTGCTTCCAAGTATGTTACCAAGGTTCATTATAAGAAGAACCACTATCGTAGGCCTGATACCCGGAAGAGTTATATGCCACATCTTCTTGAATCGTCCTGCACCGTCAACCGAAGCTGCCTCATACAATTCGGGACTTATTCCTGCTATGGCAGCCAGATATACTATTGAATTCCAGCCAAAACTCTGCCACACTCCCATGAATATATAAGTTGCAACCCAATGGGCAGGGTCGTTAAGGAAGGGAACCGAATCCCTGCCCATGGCGTTTATTACCTGATTTACGAAACCATTAGTAGGTGCGAAAAGCTGAAGTGCCAGACTGGCAACAATGACCCATGACAGGAAATGAGGCATATACGCTATTGTCTGGGTTATCTTCTTAAACCTTTTAAAACAAAGCTCATTAAGTATCAGAGCAAATATGATGGGTGCAGGAAATCCGCATACAAGATCCAGGATGTTTAGCACCAGAGTATTCCTAAGAGCATTTATGAAATCCTTGTTAGAGAAAGCCTGAATAAAATATTTCATTCCGTTCTTGGTCGTAAGAGGCATTTTGAACGGACTCATACCTATTTTATAATCCTTGAAAGCTATCTGGATATAGACCATCGGTACATATTTGAATATGATAAGATATGCCATTGGCAGCAACAGGAGCAGATACAGCTGCCAGTATTTCCTGAAATATACGGACGCACTCACCTTCTTCTTAGGCAGTGAAACTTTGGTAGTGTTCTTCTTCATCCCTGTCGCCTTTCCATAGCAATTCTTACTTATCAGATCTTTTTATGGATCACTTGCATTCTTGTGCACTTGTATACAAGTATACTATCACGAAGGCGGATTCTTTTCTATTGACATATCCTCCAATTCTAAATTGCAATATTTGTTGAATATAAATAGGCACTGCAAAAAGCAGTACCATATTTCTATAAATATATGTGTATTAGCTCAGTTACATTACTTAACTCTCAAATTTTGTATATGCCTGGGCTCATCGGAAGACCAGCTGAATTATAAATAAGCGCACCGCTGTTAGTCTGTGAGTAGCAGTACCTTATTTCTTTTATCGTATGGTTTAAGTCCCTGACATTTAATATAAGCATGTCCTTATATATCGTCACATCCGCCGGACTCATTCGATCCTCATCATCTACTACGATAAAATCAGACACAACTCCGTCACCGCCTCTGCCGTTTACTTCCCTTGCCTCCATTCCGTCTCCGGTATGTGACATATTAAGTGTGATCTCGACTCCTCCATCTTTCTTAACGCACATGGTCTTTTCAATCCTTGGACCCGAATACTCTATATCCTGACCACACCTGTAATAAGCTGCCAGCAGAGCAAGTCTTCGTCCCAGTTCTCTTTTACGCTGCGGGTGCAGATCGTTGTCTTCTCCAAGATCGATCGTCACTACACTGTCAGAATCCGGTATTTCTTCAGCGAGCAGGCGCAATGTTTCTCTCATACCCTGCCATGCCTCTGAATCCGGATCATTATCTATCGTGAAGTTCGGAAGCTGGACCACTCCGGCAAACAGACCCTGATCATCCCATTCTTTTCTGTAACCTTCTATCATCCGCTTAAACAGATCGACATATTCATCTCTCTCTTCACAGTCAGACTCACCCTGGTACCAGTTAAATCCTCCTATAGTGTACTTATGGCATGGCGCTGTCATGGCATTATATAATCCTGCCGGTTTCCAACTGATAAAATCCTGATAATATGCCGGTTCATCAGTGACTGCCCCGATCCTGTACTTCCACGTACCGCTAAGCTCTATCCTTCCGGTATCGTTAAATATCTTATACTCTTTACCTGGCGTGAACCTTGCCGCCACATGCCTGCCACCCGGATAACCGACCAGGTATTCACTCTTCATCCTGACCGTTATATTGTTAACTCCTTTATGAAGCAGTCCTTCAGGAATATCATACTTTCTTGGCGGATACTGATACTCGGTCTGCCCTACCAATTCACCGTTAACATATGTCTTATCGCTGTCGACTATGGTTCCGAGCCACAGCTTCGCACTCTTCCCTGCCATGTCTGCGGGAATCTCAAAACTCTTCCTCAAATAAATACATCCTAGCGTATCGCCTATTGACGTATCCTTAAAGAACGCCGGCAGTTCTACGGTTTCCCAGTCATTGTCATCCGTATCCTCAGCTTCCCAGTGCTCTATAAGCCCTGTATCCTTCTCATCAAGTCTTGCATGCCATTCGCCGATACGCTTCATATTTTCCTTATTTACGGCATCCCTGAATTCCCGGGGTGCATATTTATCGGCAAGTGCCAGCTTATCATCATAGCCTTTAAGCATCTCCCTGCTCATCCAGCAGTGTACTTTGGAACCGCCGAGACTTGCGTCTATGAATCCGACCGGAATCCCCGTAAGCTTGTTAAGCTCCCTTGCAAAAAAATAGGCCGTCGCCGAAAATTCCTGTATATATGCCTTATCCGGACGTCTCCACTGACCTGTGACCGTGTCTTTTAAAGGTGTGGTAAAATCAAGTTCTTCACTTATCTTGAATTCACGGACATTCGGATAATCACAGTTTACCATCTCTTCAGGATAGCGGTCTTTTACACGGACCATTGTAAGCTCCATGTTGGATTGTCCCGAGCAAAGCCATACTTCGCCGACAAGGATATCTTCTATGATAATGCTCTCTCCGGAATCATCGCTTATCTCCATCCTGTATGGTCCACCGAAGGGATGTGGATTAAGCCACACTTCAAAGTAGCCGTCAGAGTCTGATATCGTCTTATACACATCATCCAAAAGCTTGACTTCTATATCACGGCCTGGAGCATCATATCCCCAGATGCGTGTCTTCCTGTCCCTCTGAAGTACCATTCCATTGCTTATCAGTCTTGGTAAATGCAGTTCCTTCATTTTGTTCCTCTTATTATGCTTATTCTGACATTATGCGAGTGTTGAAAAGTCAGATCATTCCTTAACGCCGCCAATTGTAAGACCTGTAACAAAATATCTCTGCAAAAACGGATACAGACATACGATCGGAAGCATGGTTGCAACGGTTACCGCTGCACGAATGGTTATGGGCGTAATAGTATTACCGCCTGCATTCTTCGCATTCTCAGCACTTCCGCTCTGCTGCATAACTGATGATAACAACTTCATCAGCTCATACTGAAGTGTCGTATACTGTGTCTTCATACGGTTATAGAGCATTGCATCAAACCATGAGTTCCACTGCCATACCGCAATGAATAAAGCCACTGTAGCATAAACCGGTTTACGTAACGGAGAGATTATGTCCTTGAAGATCGTAAAATATCCTGCTCCGTCAAGCTGGGCCGACTCCTCAAGACTCTCCGGTATTCCCTCCATATAGGTCCTCATAACAAGCATATTAAAGGCGCTTATCATACCTGGAACCCAGTATACATTGAAAGTTCCGGTTAGTCCCAAGTTTTTATACAGCAGGAATACGGGGATCATACCTCCGTTTACGTACATTGTTATAACCCAGAATAACGAAAGCTGTGACTTGAACAGAAATCTCTTGCGGCTTACAACAAACGCGAGCAGCGCGTTTGCAAACAATGATGTAAGTGTTGCAAGCACAGTCCTTGCCACGGTTACCTTGGCTCCTGTCCATATGTTCTGCATTGCAAATACAGTCTTGTAATTCTTCATCGAGAACTTGCGCGGCCACAGATATATTCCGCCTCTTACGGCATCTATACCGTCATTGAACGACAATGCCACTGTATTTATTACAGGATATAACGTGATTATTACGAAGGAAGCCAGGAATATGACTACGATAACTCCGAATATCTTATCGCTTATAGGTTTGCTTACCTTATATTCTTTCTCATTCATATTTCCGTTCCCTCCCTTAGAATAATCTTTCTTCACTGTATCTCTTGGCCAGTCCATTAGCCAGAACAATAAGCAGGATACTTACCACGCTCTTAAACAAACCTGCCGCGGTACCGAGCGAGTAATCATTCTGTGAAATACCCCACTTCAACACGTAGATATCAATCGTCTGCGATACGGACTGTACAAGACCGTTTCCTAAGAGATACTGAACTTCAAAGCCTGCATTCAATACATTGCCTACATTCATAAGGAGCAGGATCAAAAATGTGGGCTTGATCCCGGGAAGTGTTATATACCTTATCTTCTGTAATCTATCCGCCCCATCAATTGATGCCGCCTCATACAATGACGGATCTATACCGGTGATGGCAGCGAAATAAATGATCGCATTGAATCCCGTTTCCTTCCAGCAGTTTGCAAATGCTACTATCCACCAGAAATATTTCGGATGTGCAAAGAAATTGATCGCCTGTTTAATGAATCCCATTCTCATTAAAACGTCATTGACGATACCCGTCGGCGACAGAGAAACATGCAGTATACCTGTAACTACTATCCATGACAGGAAGTGGGGAAGATATGAGATCGTCTGGATCGGCTTCTTGATCCATGTCCTCCTTACCTCGTTAAGGATAATGGCAAAGAGCACTGCCATAATAGTCGTCGAAACAAGGTTGATAACACCCATTGCAAACGTATTTCGTATAACCTTTATGAATACGTCATCTTCAAAAAGGAACCTGAACTTATCAAGCCCGACAAATTTGGAACCGAGAAGTCCCTTCTTCGGCTTGTAATTCTGAAATGCCATGATCCAGCCTGTCAAAGGCCAGTAGTAGAAAATGATACCGTAAACAACCATACAGAAAGAAACGATCATAAGGAAGCTCTGCTTCTTCATTTCCTTCATGGTTATCGGGATTTTCCTTGTTTTTTCCGTTTTTACTCGGGCCATAAGCGTACTCCATTCTGTTATTTTTCAAGATAAAGGGCAGCAACAGTGTAGTCGCGCAGTTGCTGCCCTAAATTAACTTATCTTATCAAATTAGATTTATTACTTGAAAGTATCAAGTATCTCCTGCATCTCAGCAAGGAAATCCTCAGGCTTGCAAGCTTCATATGCATCCATGTACTCGCCCCAGCCCTTGTCGAAGTCCTTAGCCATAACAACCTTGGGAAGCCACTCATGCTTGCACTCGCCCATCTTCGCCCATGCTACACCACCGGGTGTCTCTGTAGTGAAGTTGTTAGAGTATGAATACATCGGGAACCAAGGACCATTGGTCTCCTGAACGGAACCGATCATCTGAGGATAGGTTGTAATGCCGTAAGCATCGAAGCAATCCTTAAGAGGCTTAGCCATATCGTTCATGAACTCTGAAGGCTGTTCTTCAGGCTTGTTAGCATTCTTGCCATCGCGGCTTGTTCCATGCCACTGAGGGAAGTATGAATACTGACACCTGTGAGCTGCCTGATATGAAGTATCTGCCCAGTTCTGCCTCTGCTCGTCGGTACGATAGTATAAACCGTTGTCATCTACATTGTAGTCAACATCTTTAACGCCCCACCAGCGAAGATCATGAAGCTCCTGATCCATAGCACAGTCTACAATGAACTTGAATGCTGCTTCGGGATCCTCACAATCAGTTGTGATCGCTATACCTGAAGCCTGGTTAACAGTGTCATCATAAGTATGCCATCTGTTCTCCATGCCTTCCTTGGTTGTAAGGCCGAGAGGAACATAGTTGCAGCCCTTAAGATCAAGACCTGTCTGCTTGAATACATCGTTTACAGTGTAAGCAAAATCCCACCACTGATCAACCATACCAAGTACACGACCGGTTGACAGCTTTGCGATATACTCATCATATGTCTGTGTGAATGATTCAGGATCTACGAAGCCCTTGTTGTACTCTTCATTGAGCTTCTTGAAGTACTGGATAGTATCTTCTGATGTATTGTAATCTTCAATGGTCATATTTGACTTATTAACGATAACTGAACCGTCATTAGGATATCCTGCAAGGAACTGTCCTGCATTCTCAAGACAGAAGTATCTCCAGTCTTCGCAGAGGATGGTGTATGCCATATTCTCTGTTCCGTCTTCCATTGTAGGATTCTCAGCTATGTATCTCTCGAGAAGGTCGAAATACTGATCCATTGTCTCGATCTTCGGATAACCTGCCCACTCAAGAACGCGAACCTGGATCCAGAATGCCTCGTCATTATGTGTTGTCTGCTTGGTCTCACCCATCGTGTTTCCGAAAGGATTGATCCAGTAGATGTGACCGTCGGGCTGACGGAACTTATCCCACTCTTCAGGTGTGAACCACTCATCCCTGAACTCGGGATACTTATCAATGTAATCATCAAGTGGAACAAGCGCATCGGCGTCAACCAGAAGGTTCATTTCATCTGAATCGATGAAGTCAGGATATTCGCCGCCTGCAATAAGTGTACCGGTAGCTTCTGAAGCGGTCTGACCGGTAAGCCATGTTTCCTTAACCTTTACGCCCCACTTGTCAGCGATCATCTGAGCGATCTCATTATCGTCGTTGATCTCTGAACCGGGCATGGTGATGAACATTGTAAACTCCTTAACATCACCTGTGCTCTCTGATGCCTCAGCGGTATCAGCTGCAGCTGCATCATCGCCGCTGTCTGCTGCTTCCGTAGTGTCCGCAGGCGCGGTATCTGCCGGTGCAGGTGCCTCTGCTGCACCACCGCAGCCAGCAAGCATTGAAACCATGAGAGCTGAACTCAACAATAAAGCTGTGATCTTCTTTAATTTCATTTTCTTCCTCCCTTTTGAAATTATAGTTGCCGGGCCAAGACCCGTAAATCCATAATACGCTCTGGTCATTTTTCATACAACGGAGGAATTCTATATAAAAAGGGGAGAAAATATAGATTAGGATTTTTTACGGAATTTTGCAGGGGTACATCCCTTCTGCTCTATAAATTTCTGTATAAAATAATCTGTGTCCTTATAGCCCACTTTCTCAGCTATAACCGGGATCTTATCATCAGTTTTAAGCAGCATTGAAGCCGCTTCATTTATCCTGACAGAACACAGATAATCTTTGAAAGACTGGTCATATTTCTTTCTGAATAACTGTCCAAGATATGACGAGTTTACATAATATTTCCTGCTGAGATCCTTAAGGGTAAGATTATCAGCGAAATTGAGCTTGATCTCACGCTCAATCTCCTGTAATACGCCGCGGGATACATTCCGACGCAGCTGTATCAGATATTCAGCATACAGAACTGCAAACCTCTTTAGATGAGCTCTTGAACCCCTTGTTTCTCCCGCCTCGTGTACGTTATCACTGATATAGGAAAGCACTTCTTCCTGATCGACCGTCTCATCCTGCTCAACAGCAAGGTGAATAAGCCTGAACAGGAGATAATTGATATTCATATCGAATATATCCGTACTCATGCCCCTTGCATCCGTCTCATCATACAAGCTGTCAACGCTGCTGCTTATCGCCGTCATATCGTTCCTCTCTATCGCCGATATCAGATCATCCAGCTGTTCCTTGCACAGTACTACCCTGTTCTGTTCCACATTTATCTCATCACCATAGGTGTTTATATCCTGCTCACTGCGAAAACTCCTCAAAGCCCTTAGTATTGAAGTTCTGCTGACATCTTCATATTCTGCCTGTTTTGATTTTGCTGCCCTCTTAAGTATATCCGTAAGCTGCTCCTTATCTATCGGTTTGAGCAGATAGTCCATAGAAGCATATCTTATTGCCTGTTGCGCGTACTTAAAATCATTATATCCGCTCAATATAACGAAATACGCATCCGACAGTCCTTCCTCACGTATCCTCTTTAGCAGTTCAAGCCCTGTCATCACCGGCATGCTGATATCCGAGATCACCATGTCAACCTGTTCATTTTTAAGATATTCATAGGCTTCGCCACCGTTTGATGCCGTCTTAACTATCTCATAACCAAGTGCATTCCAGTCTATGAGCACCTTAAGGCCTTCCATTATAAACGGTTCGTCATCAACAAGCATTACTTTCATCATAAAGTCTGCCTCTTTTACAGATTAATCTTTAATGTATCAAGAGGGATACTTATAAATATTGTTGTACCCACACCTTTTTTACTCTCAAGTACTACTGAAGCCCTGCCATTAGTATGCATCTTAAGACGCAGACATGCGTTGATCATACCTATATGTTTCCCGGCTTTCAGATCCTCTATCGTGCAATCCTTCATCTTATTATTAAGTGCCGCCGCCTCCTCGTCATCCATTCCGTCGCCCGTATCCTCAACCTCCATATAAAGGTGTTCCTCCTGCTCATATACCCTTACATAAATACGTGTGGCTCCGGCCTTGTTTTCAGCGCCATGTACACAGGCATTCTCAACAAAGGTTTCAAGAGTCAGCTTCGGAACATAGTAGTTCTCACATCCGTTCCTTACACTCATTTGGTAATTCAGCTTATCTCCAAAACGATATTTCTGCAGATCAAGATAAGCCTCAACAAACTTAAGTTCTTCCTTAAGCCTGATATAATCATCCGACCAGTCTACATTCTGACGCTGCAATATGGCAAGACGCTCTATCATACGCGCTGTCTCATCCTCATGCTTTATAAGACTGTGCATGCGTATACTCTCAAGAACATTGAACAGAAAATGAGGATTTATCTGTGAATGCAACGCCAGCAGTTCCGCCTGCTGTCTCGCTATATCCATCTCCTGTTTCTCCAGTCTGTCCTCGTACACCGTCTTGATAAGTTCCTTAAGCCTTAATACCATCTGGTTGTAGTTGCGCATAAGGCTGCCTATCTCATCACGTCCCCTAACATCTTCTATTACCTCAAGGCTGTTCCTGTCTTCATTTACACTGTCAAATGCATCACTCAACATACGGAGACGGCTTACAAAGGAAACGTTTATGATATACATGAGAATAAGCGGAAGCAGGATGTTTACAAGAAGTAGCAGGATAATAATAGGAAGATGCCCCTTCATCCTTATTCCCATGCTCTCATCATTTCCTATCAACACACGAAGATTCATTCCATACAGTTCAAATTCACTCTCATAAGCAAAGCGCTCACTTCCATCTAAAAAGGCAAAAGGTGTGATCACATCCGAATACCCCTTATTCGAATACAGTATCTTATCTCCCTCACACAGATATACCGGAACAGAATACTTCATGTCATTGAACTTTCTTACAAGTGCTCCGTAGTCTATATCCACTTTGACAAGCTTCTCGTATTTTAGGTCCTTATAATAGTCGAGACGTCTTACTATTGCCAACCTCTTTTTGATCGGATCTGTCCTGTGTTTATCCCCAAGAAAATAGCTTACAAGAATGGCATCCGAACCGGCCTCCTTTATCGCATCGAGCCAGGGCTCGTTCTCTTGCGACTGTATACGCCCGAATGTACCTCCGTTTACTATGGTGGGGTTATCCGAGTACATGGTTACTATCAGATCTCTGCTCTCTAAGTTTATCTTGGCAAACGGATTGGTAAGGATATTGTATCTTTCATTATAGAAATCAACCACAGAATCATATTCGCGATCGAGAAACTCACTTATCGCCCTGTTGATCAGCAGACCTGTTGTGGGTTTTACGGCACTTTCAACCGTACTCTTAAAATCAGCTTCGACTGCAGATGCGATATTACTCATCTCATATTGTTGTCTGGAATTCTCATCCTGCCTTATAATATACAGGATCACGCCGTCCGTAACAAACAACGGCAGGAGAACGCAAAAAACAAACAGTACAATAAGCTTGCGCCGTATCGTCAGATCGTCCATTATTCCCTTGAGTTGTAGTTTGTTTGATATCATAAACTTATTCTATCACATATATCCTTGCAACAAAAGAACCGGACACCTCCCACGGTATCCGGCTCTTTATACATCGCGATGTGATATGATCACTCAAAAGGATTAACATCCATAACTCTTGAAGCGTTCATCCTGCCCATCTGCATCTGCATTCCCACGATGTCCACGAAGTTCTTCGTTTCTCCCATCTTAAGAGGATTCTCATTAGCTCCCACGCTCTCCGACAACCCTGAAAAGTCCGACTTCGCTGATGTGAGATCGCTTCCGATGCCCTTAATCTTACCAAGGCTAGCTGAACTTACTGAATTTGTGTTGTAAATATAGGGGCTTGCTCCCACTGCACCTATTCTCATAGCGCCTCCTTAACAACTTACCCATGTCACATCCTTGTTCATTTGTAACTATTTTAGCTCATTCTTCCTGTTTCGTCAAGAGTTTTTTATAAGATTGAACCTGAATATCAAACAGGTTTAAATTCCCTGTAATACACCATAGCATCGCATTTGCACCGCCCGCCGCATACACTGCAGACGCGGTCAGAGAACTTGTACCACGGGCTGATCTGGCGTTTATATGTAGTATATCCCATATTTTTTAATATTCCTTCTATGGGGATATCGCCTTTCTTTATCCATGCCTGTGCAAATACCGCACCGTATATACCTTCTTTCTCAAGTTGTGAAAATGACTCTTCAAGCATCTTGGTCATTACGCCTTTGCCGCGACAATCATCCCGAACTATACAGAACTTATGATGTAATACCGGTCTTCCGGCAGTTAACCTGTCAAAATCCTCCCCCGTTACTTCCATATCCTCCATTATCGTCTCTTTATCATCATTAAGAAACAGGGTTGCTCCGATTATCCTTCCTTCATCTTCCTCAACAAACAGGCGGTTATTATCATCTGAGATAAATCCTCTCATCTCATCTTCAAATATATATGGCTTGCCAAAGCAATCTTCACCGAATTTAACAAGTTCTTCCGTATCCTCTATTACAGCCCTTCTCATAAACACCTCACTTATGATCTGTCCGCTTCCTGCAGGATCATTTTTCTTTTCCCTGTACTACCATATTCAAAATCGTACCGGAGATAAGGAACAGCACCATTCCTATGATGACCACACCCGACAGGGCGAGCGTGGTTCCAAAGGCAAGTATAAGACCCGGGGCAATCGTCATTCCCAGTCTTGTGAACAAAATATAGATGATCAAAGCTTCTCCATCACCATAGTCGCCTTCATACCCTGCGTCTGTATAGGCTTCCGTCATTACACTCGGTCCGAAAGCATCCATAAGCCCCAGCATCAACACAACGAGCACAAGTAGCGGAAATGTTTTTCCCAATGAATAAACTGCGATCAAGAAGGCTGCACCAATACAATAAACAAAGGTCGCCTTCAATGCCGACATATTGGAAACAACAAGTCTTGTCATAAAGGGGCCGGCATACGCTGAAATAAGATATGAACCCAGCAGCAAAGCTGAAATAACGGTTGATGAAAAACCGAACCTGTCCGCTTCAAGCGGTACCGTATAAGAAGTAAAGATCGTGCACGCAAAAAGCGGCAATACCATAAACAGCAGATAGATATCCGCCCTTTTATTCTTAAATACCTTAAATGAATGCCTGAGGCTGCCTATCTTAAGCTGCTTCTTTATTTCTATCTTATTAAGCAGGAGCAGCGGGATCACCAATATCGCTACTGAAATAAGATATACGACCCTGTATGGCATCTGTCCGGCCATTATTCCTCCAAGCACCGTACCCATACACTGTCCGGCAAATGAACCGCCGCTTATGGACGCGAGTGTTTCCATCCTTTCTTTTTCGTCATCGAAAAGATACGCATAAAACCTGATGCCGATATAAAAACAACCGTATCCGAAGCCTACTGCCATAAAACCTATAAGCATTATATAATAGTGAAAGGCCACACCCCTTAACAGCATTCCCAAAGCCGTGACTATCGCGCTTATTCTGAAAAAAGGTATTATATTGCCCGACTTCTGCACTATGATATTGGCTGATATTACACCGAGGATCATCATGGCGCTCATCGCAGTAATAGGAATACTGGTATACAGCTCCAACTTATCAGGTGACACAAACCCCTCCGCCATCTCCTTGACAAACAATACATTAAATGCATCTCCGATGGACAGAGCAAAAAGACCAAGCACAAAGAACAGCCGGATATATGGATTTTGTTTCTTAAGATCAGACATTATCCGCGCCCTCCTTATCTACTGATTTTATTCCCGACATAAACAACTGATATTCGGTAAGGATCATTGAAGAAAAAGCAAGGAACAGTAATGTCTGCATAATATAGTCGACCATGATCTTCCTCATGTACGAAACCGACATTTCAAATCCCAGCCCGTTTTCTCCGTAATGGATCGCATCTATTTCCCTGATGTTATCACTGTATCCCAAAAGATACTCGTCTATATCCGTGATCATTGCATCTGTGACGCCCTTATTGTGAACACGTTCAATGTCTTTGGCCACGGTATTTTCAATCGTCTGATAAATCTGGTCTATGCTTGAGGTATATTCATAGTAAGCGGAATATCCAACATACGAACTTATTATTATAATCCACAGGATCAGAACAACGATCATGAACTTATATGCTCTGTCCTGATTTTTCATGTTTCTCCACATAAGGATCATAATACCGGCAGAAACGAAAAATCCTGCTGCAGATATAAAGGCAAGGTGCCGGTAATACCTGTTCCATCTTATTACATATATGCCGATATCGCATTCCGTTATCAACCGGGCTGTATCCGTAAGCTTATATGAACAATAGAAAACCTTGCCATCTTTAATATTGTCACCAACCGACAGCTTCGCTCCTTCTGATGTAAGAACTCCCTCGCCAGCTGAAAAGAGCACCTTTTCATCATCTGTAACAACATACATTGCTCTTATATTCGAAAAATCATCCAATGCCTCTCCAAGAATCTTATCCATTCCATAATAGGACTCGAGAGATTTACCGAAATGAAGGCCGTAATCTATATTTGAAATAAGATCCGTAACCTCAACATATATCGTATTTTGAAGGGTAGCCCTGCAGTTGGCTGTATACATAAGACATCCCAGGATCAGAGATAAAATTGTAATGACAAGGTCAAGTACCACGACCACTGCCAGCAAAAAATTCTTCTTAATATATTCCATCTTCGTACCTACTCATATATTTTGTCCGCAACTATATATGTCTGCAATGGTATTTGAACGCCGGTCCTCTCAATAGTCGTCCTGTTAAAACATATCCGGGGCGCTATCTCGAATACCTGCCCGAGTTCAGTGATGCCGGTGCCTGCTGCATAGTCAAGTATCCTTGAAGCAACAAACTGTCCATCCTCATACGCATCTGCCATCGTGATGTGCATAAGAGCCCCGTTTTCCACCTGGCTTTCGGATGTCTCAGCCACCGTTACTATCCCGGCATCAATAACGTCATCAAGAAGCCACGGCAGCTTTTCATCTTCTATAGTCGCTGTAGTTATATACAGCATATCAATTTCAGGTATCAGCTCTTCATATGCCGCTTTCAATTCCGTATAATACCGATCATAGTCCTCATTATACGCCTCAACAACATGACGTTCATGTATCTTGAATCCATACTTCTCAGCAGCTTCCTTAAGCTGCCCTATTCCTGAATAACTGTACGCGGCTTCGGAATCCTCATAAACAACTCCGACATTCTTAAACTCAAATATTTCATATGCAGCCTCAATCTGTCTGGTTATCCTCTTCGTATCCACCAGAGCAAACGAACGATCATTCAGACGTTCCTCCTCACCTGCAACTATTCCGGCAGATATCGCATCCGTGACCGCCACTACCATATAATCATAGGAAATACGATCCGCCATTTCCGTAAGATAACTTCCTGCTATACTTCCTATCGTTATCATAAGATCTACCTTATCGGTAAGTGCCGCCTCTTCTGCCTCTTCATCCGACATATAATATCTTTCATAGTATACATCTTTTATGAAATGAAGCTTATCAGATTCAGCCTGACACAGGTCATCCCAGACATCCTTCGTTGTTTCCCGTTCCTTTTCCGTATCATATCCGGAAATATAACCCTTGGCTTGTAGCTCACGTGCTATGGAATCAAGGATATCACGATAGTAAAAATACTCTCCCGAGTTAAAACATCCGATATTTATCTCCCCTATATTCAATTCTTCTGCCGTATCCGTCATCTGTGCCACTGATTCGCCGGAACATCCGGTAAACAGGCAACCAAGCAGAGACACCAATAGGATAACGGTAATACAGCGATATATTCTACGCATTTTTTTCATCATTAAACACCACCTGATAAATTGTGCAGCCTCAGAGCCAGCATCGTAAGATCATCGAACTGAGGTGCCTCCGCAACGAAACTGTCGACATTCTCGCGCACATGAGTAAGAAGCGTTTCCGGATCATCATTAGCATTATCCATAAGCACTTTCTCAAGCCTGTCTGTACCATACAGTTCATCATTGGCATTTGTAGCCTCCGGAACACCGTCTGTATATGTGAACAGGCAGTCTCCTTTCTTAAGCACTACCTCATGCGAAACATACCTTATCCCTTCCATCGCTGCCAGCGGCGGTTTCTTTTTTTCGGGCTTGATCACATCAACAGACCCGTCTTCATGTATTATATACGGATTCTCATGACCGGCATCGCAGAACTTCATATTACCTGTCTTTAAATCTATGATACCAAGCCAGGCAGTAACGAACAATTCCTCTCCGTTTCCTTCGCAAAGCTGATTATTGGAATTCATAAAAACATCTTCCACTTTCTCACCAGCCTGCGCATGATTTTTGATAAGAGTCTTGGCTATGACCATGAACAGAGCCGCCGGAACACCCTTGCCGGATACATCTGCCATTACAAGGGCAAGATGATCATCATCAACAAAGAAGAAATCATAAAAATCACCGCCGACCTCCTTGGCAGGATCCATCTTGGCGTAAAGATCAAATTCCTTTCTTTCCGGGAATGCCGGGAACACATTTGGAAGCATGGAAGCCTGGATATGTGTAGCTACTGATAACTCCGCTCCTATCCTTTCCTTCTCTGCTGTTATAGCTGTAATATCCTTAATATACTGCTTCATGCGCGTGGTCATCGATCCGAACGATTCCGCTAACTGCTGTATTTCGTCCCCGGTATCTATGTTCCATGAAAAATCAAGATTATCACCCTCGATCTCTCTTACGCTTTCCGTAAGCTTAACAACCGGATCAGCAAGCTTATCAGCCAGCCTTATCGATGCAAATGCAGCGGCAAGACCGATAACAGCCAGGATCAAAAGACTGTAAAGAACTGCTGAAAGGATAGAGTTCTGTACAAATTCACCCTGTTCACGATTGCTTGAATCCAACTCCTCGAGCAAGTCCTTAGATGGTTGCAAAACCTCCTGTTCAGGAAGGACAGTCAGATAAGACCAGCCTACTGTTTCCATCGGCGCATATGCAACGTAATAAGGCTTATCATCGATATTTACGATCCGAATATCCCCATTGCCTGAAAGTGCATCCTTAACAAGTTCGGCAAGCTCCTTATTGGAACTGTTCCTAAGATCTTCACTGTCATCTGTCATAGGAGCAAGCTCACCATCAGCACTTCCGGAAAAAAGAGTCTGTCCCTGTGCATTTATTATGCAGGCGTATCCTTTCTCACCCACATGAAAACTGTCTATATCATCCTGTATGGTATCAAGAAAAAGACCTCCTCCGGCAACACCTTTAAAAATGCCGTTCGCATATACCGGAACGCCGCAGCTGATCCCGGGCTTGCCGGTATCCGCATCCATTATTATACCGGTGAGTATGGGCTTACCCTGTTTCTTAGCTTCCTTATACCAGGGTCTTTCCCTTGCTTCGAAACGAAGCGGCTGTCCATCAGTACTGAGATTATATTCAGATACATTTTCAGCTCCTAAAAAAATACCCGATTCAGTTGCAAAATAGTTGGTAGACATCGACTCATTTGATTCATTTACAGAGATTATCATTCCCTGCATATTGCTTATCCTGGCCTTCTCATCAATGATAGGCGTCGATTCAGGATCAACACCTTCTCCGTAAGCGGTAACCACTACAAGCTTTCCCATATCCGACGCATCATAAGGCCTTAGTTCCGTTGCCCCGTATCGTTCAGGCGACAGATATATGTCCCTTGCGCTGTCGGCAATGATACATATATCCTTAATAAACTCCGTAAAATCCCTGTCTGCCGCGTTTGCCCTTCCGGTCGATGACTCCATCAAGAGTTCCCTCGCCTGTTTTCTCATCGCCTCTTCCGACATGCTCTCAATGTTCTTACCTGCCTTAATGCTACCCTCCACGAGTGTCTTCTGCATACTGACCATCTGAATATATAACAAACCGCATATGAGCAGGATCAGCACTATTATTGTGAGCATTATTACCCGAAGTATCTTCTTTCTCATGTATCGTAAATCTCCTTATCAGATATAAAATTAATCATTTACGACTTCTTTCCTGCGCTTCTTTATCACATACAGTACTGCCAAAACAAGCAAAAGTGCTATAGGCGTGGCAACGATCGAAGCCCCTGATCCCGTGGCTATGCATATAATACCAGCTATAAGATATCCGACACATGATACCGCTGCCGTGGTAAGCGCATAGGGAAGCTGGGTTGTAGTATGATTTACGTGATTCGACTTGGCGCCTGCAGATGACATGATGGTCGTATCCGATATGGGAGAACAATGATCACCGCATACTGCTCCCGACAGGCAGGCAGCTATGGAAAGCACCAGCATATTATAATTGTCTGAAAATACCGCACAGACGATCGGTATCAGTATAGAGAACGTTCCCCAGCTCGTTCCTGTAGAAAACGCCAAAAATACCGAAATCACAAAGATTATCGCCGGAAGCAGCATCGTAAGTCCTGCAGCAAAGCTATTTACTATATCATGAATGAATACGTCAGCACCTAACAGACCAGTTATACCAGAAAGGTTCCATGCAAGAATGAGTATCAGCATAGGATCGCAGACCGTACGGAAACCTGACGGAAGACATGCCATAAACTCTTTGAATTTAAGTGCCTTACGAGCCATATACATTATAAAGGTGACGATCAGGGTAAATGCACTGCCCATTACCATTCCCTTGGCAGAATCAGTATTCGCAAAAGCATCCCTGAATGACTCACCCTCAAAGAAACCTCCGGTATAAAGCATTCCAACGATACAGGATATGATGAGAAGGACTATAGGTATAACAAGATTACTGATCTTGGCATCCTCTCTCTCAACCTTCTCATTCTCATCATACGGAATCTCACCCGAAGTAAACAGATCACCATTCTTCGCATTATCCTCATGAAGCTTCATCGGACCGTAATCCACCTTCATGAGCACTATGCCGAACAGCATCACTATAGTGCACAGAGCATACAGATTATAAGGTATTGTCTTGATAAACATCTCAAATCCGTTTATATTCATTGATTCAGGTACCGAATATGATACGGCGGCTGCCCAGCTCGATATCGGTGCGATGATACATATAGGCGCTGCCGTCGAATCAATAATATACGCCAGCTTGGCACGCGATACCTTGTATCTGTCTGTGATCGGTCTCATTACAGAGCCGACAGTAAGGCAGTTGAAACCGTCATCAACAAAGATGATAAGTCCCATTAATATAGTTGCTATCTGAGCGCCCTCTCGTGACTTAACCCTTTTCAGCGCATGCTTGCCGAATGCGGCTGCCGAACCTGATTTGTTCATCAGCGCTATAAGCGTCCACAATATTACAACAAAAATAAGAATACAGACATGCGATGAATTGGATATCGCGGAAACAAGTCCACCTTCTTCATGAAAGAACATAGTGTTAAATGCCGTTAAAACATTTCCATTCGCATAGAGCATTGAACCGACTGCCACGCCAAGTATCAGTGAACTGTATACCTCCTTGGTTATAAGAGCCATAAGAATAGCAACAAGCGGCGGAAGCAGTGAAAAAACGCTCGCGTATAATGCCGGTACATAATCACCCATGTGAATCCTCCCTTTAAGACCTTAATATAATGCCTGAAAATGATTATATTCTTTTCTATAATAGATAATTTTATAATTTTTATCCCATATAAGCAAGTATGTCAATCTATTTTTTCATTTGAACATCCAAATATGTACAATATCCTATCATTTGTTACTGATATCGATCAGATCGGGACGGCGCTGCCTTGTCCTTAATACCGACTGCTCATGTCTCCATTTCTCGATATTTGCGTGGTGACCTGATAATAATACTTCCGGCACCCTCTTCCCGTGCCATATCTCAGGTCTTGAATATTGGGGATATTCGAGGAGATTATCCTGAAATGATTCAAACTCCGCTGATACGTCGTTATTAAGCACTCCGGGGATCAAACGTGATACGGCATCTGTTACGATCATCGCAGGGAGCTCTCCTCCTGTCAGTACATAATCGCCTATGGATATATTATCCGTTACTATCTCCTCAAGAACACGTTCATCAATCCCCTCATAATGTCCGCACAGAAGTATAAGATCCTCCTCTTTGGCAAGTTCCTGCGCTTTCTTCTGCGTAAATACTTCGCCCTGTGGAGTAAGATAGATCACCCGTGGTCTGCATTTGGGGGTTCTCTCAATGATCCCGGATAATATTGCTTCATAACACAGATATACCGGCTCGGCCTGCATCAACATTCCCGCTCCACCGCCATATATATAATCATCCACTTTATTATGCTTATTAAAGGCATAATCACGTATATTGACCGCTTCTATGTTTATTATCCCCTTTTCTATTGCACGTCCTGTAATACTGGTATTAAGCCCCTGCAGGATCATCTCCGGAAAAAGCGTCATTATATGAAAATTCATATGTCCCTCACAAAATATTCTCTATGCTCGTCTTAAGAGCACTTACTGCCTTGTCAAGCTTCTCCCTGTTACTGTCAGTCGGCCGTCCCTTTTCAATATCTTTGCTTATATCGATTATCAGCTTCTTTACAAGTTTGGTCGTATCGCTTATCTGAACCTTCTCAACTATCGTAATCGGAGATCGGCTGCTCATTACACCCTGCTCCGAACGCTCAACAAGTGCTTCCGCCTCTTTTATCTGTACTGCAAGCTCCTCAGCCGCACCTGTTCCTGATACACCGCTTGCACATGCTTCTTCGTATTTTTTCCTGAATATTATCATACCAAAAGTCCCCTGCTCAATATTTCAAAATAATATTTATTATATCATTAAAAGTCAAGCTGTGAGAACAGCGTATATCCCAACCATGTGATCATTAATTTCTTTCTTAGTGCACCATTATCATCTAAAAAGGTGTATACTGATTATACAGCCAGAAAGAGATATCGGGAGAAACATAATATGCGCAAATACCTATTCTATGACATATTTTATTATATCATCAGAACAACAGGCTGCCGGATATTGAAAAAAACATTCCGGTTCAGCGGCGAGACGATTCCCGACATTGAGGGACCCTTATTCGTATTATGCAATCACAATACTGATGTTGACTTTCTACTCATCAGCGGAATGTGTAAAAAACCGCTTGATTTCGTAGCTACCGAGTCAACATTAAGGCTCGGTGGTTTCATAAGCAGATCGATCAGACTGTTCAAACCTATTCTTCATGATAAGGGTGCTTCCGGTCTCGGAACACTCAAGCGGATAGTTGAAAGGATACGTGAAGGAAGGAGTGTACTTCTCTTTCCTGAGGGAAACCGTTCTTTCAATGGTATAACCTGTCCCGTCTCTAATGCCCTTGGCGGCATCGCCAAGATCACAGGAGCTACCCTCGTCATATACAGGATAACCGGCGGATATCTCACTACACCACGTTGGGGCACTGGGCTTCGCAGAGGAAGAATGAAAGGTCAGATCATGCATATCCTTTCACCTGTTGAGCTTAAAACAATGAAAGCAGATGAGATTCAGCATATCATAGTAGAAGGTCTCTTAACCGACGCCTATGAAGAACAAAAAAATTCTCCGGTCTGCTTCAAAGGAAAGAACAGAGCCATGTATCTTGAATCTTTGTTATTCATCTGTCCCTGTTGCAGGAAAGCCGGGACCCTTCGATCACGAAAAAACAACCTGTACTGTGAATGCGGGTATGATGCCGAATATACTGAATACGGATATCTTGTGAATGGTGACGGCAAGGAGATGTCCATAACTCAACTCTATAGTCAGCAAAAGGAAATTCTTGACATGATGCTCAGATCTTTTGAAAATGATCAGCTTTTCTCAGATAAGCTGAAAATCCTAAAAATCGATACAGCTCACAGAATACTTGAAGAAGGATCAGTCATGCTTGAAGCGTATCCGGATCATTTGCGTATCGGTAATGACAGTTATGCGCCGGATCATATCGCCAGCATTGATATTGTGCAAAGAAATCTGTTAGGCATTCATATAAAAGGGGAGCCGACACATTATGAATTAAGCGGCTCTCCCGAATTTAATGCCGTGAAGTACCGGTTATGGCACGAAACAACTTCGAACGGAACAGTATCAGATTCATCACGGCAAAAAATGCAATGATTATGATCAACGTTTTCACAGGTGCCTCAGGAGCCATCGTCGCAAGGAGCATCAGCGGGAAGCCGAATACAATAGCGGGAAAATTCTGATAAACCATATTATCCGATACAGGAGTTGAAAAATCACTGTCGATCTCACGAAGCAGGATTATTCCCGTACTTGCCGTGCCTGTAAGCATTCCGTACATCATAAGGAACTGTTCCTCACAATAGTCAGGAAACAATGATCTTGCCACTATCCTGTTATATATGAAGGTTATGATCAGTCCCACAACACCCAACACTAACATTATCGCCCAATAGTTCCTTATGACATGAAGGCGGATCGCAGCAATCCCCGCAACCACCATGACATCAAAACAGAAATTACTTACTCTCGTCATAAGGAAGCTGTTTATATAAGTTCTGTGAACTATATTGCGTTTGTTAAGGACATTCATAACGAACTTCAGCACGCTCGCAACCAGAACGCCTATGAGAAAGTTGAAACCAAAGATAACAGAACGCATTCCCGGCAGAAGCAGGCCGAGCATACTCATGAACAGATACGTAAATAAATAAGCTGCTGCTATAAAAGCGCATTGAATAGTAAACTTATCCATGCTCTCCTGCATCGGCACTTCGTTGTTTCCCTGTATTTCCTCCGAGCGGATAGCATTTTCCACTCCCTTTTTAATTTCAACCTTACCCCTGCGCCTTAACAGATCAAGATGCACAACTCCTCCCAAACTTGCGCTTAGGAAACCAAGGGCGGCTATTGACAGGCCAAAACTCTTCCCGCCGGTAAAACCGAATGTATTTTCAAATATCCCGCCGTAATTAAGTGCCTGCCCAGTACCCTGTCCGTAACCGAACGGGAGCAGTATTCCGGCAGCCGGAAAAAAAGAAGCTGTAACATAAGCATAACCTATCGTGATCGCCAGTCCGAACATACCCTGCAAAAGATAAGTTGATACCGTCGTCACTCCCGTATTAAATATATCTTTCACACGTTTTTTTGACGGATCAAGCCCTGATGACTTGAATGTTGTACCTATAAAGCCAAGAGCAAGTGTATGATATGTGATTATCTCAAGAATCTCATATCCGTTGCCACCAAAGAAAGCCGTATCAAACATTTCATATCCGGTGCACAGCTTGAAAATAAACGCCGTGATAAGGAGGATGAGTCCACCCAGCACAGGTGCCGGAATGAGCGATGACTTAAGAGGCTTGATCATCCGCTTAAGCGCGTGTGAAACAAACACGCTTATCAGCAGCATAGCCATAAGCATGCAGCCACCCCATACACTGTTATCCCAAAAGTTTTCCATCGACTTTCTCCTTAGCCTGATCTAGCAATAACGGATCATCTGATCTAATTTTTCAACTGTGAACCTTAGAAAATATAAGAGTTCCGAACAAACGGAACTCCCAATATGCTGGCGGTGGGACTTGAACCCACACGTGGTTGCCCACAACAGATTTTGAGTCTGCCTCGTCTGCCATTCCGACACGCCAGCTAATCTGATCGCTGCTGAAACAAACACTGTCCTGCACAAATACAGTTCCATGAAAACAGCGATTAGATAATAGCACAACTGTACTAAATTATCAAGATATCTTAATTGTTACGGATATTCATTTATTCATAAAGCGCAAACATATCCTCAAATGTTTCACGCCTTCTTATAAGCTTCACGCTTCCATCGGAACATATCATAACTTCAGCGGGACGGAGCCTGGTATTATATGAAGAGCACATGGAATAACCGTAAGCCCCTGCGTCCAATACACATATAAGATCATTATCTTTTATTATGGGAAGTTCACGATCCTTGCACAGTACATCACCCGACTCACAGATGTTTCCGCATACCGTGACCTTCTCCATTTTACCTTCCGTTCTGTCAACCACCTTGCCGTTTGAGAGCACCTCTATATCATGCCATGAATCGTACATCGACGGACGCACCAAAACATTCATACCCACATCCGTTCCGACATATTTGATCCCCGAATTCTGCTTAATGGAATGAACCCTTCCAAGTATTACTCCGCCTTCTGCAACACAGTATCTTCCGGGTTCGCTCTTAAACAGCGGATTGCTGCCATACTCATTCACAAAGCGATCAAGCTTTTCCGTGAACTCTTTTGAAAAATGCTCCATATCAAATTCCTGTTCATCGTCAAGCTTGTGATACGGAATTCCGTATCCTCCTCCAAAGTCTATAAACTCAAGCTTCTTGAATTTCATGGCTATCCTGAGAAGATTATCAACGGCCGCAAGGAACGGTGAAGGATCAAGGAACTGAGAGCCCACATGCTGATTGATGCCGGCTATCTTAAGATCATATTCACCGGCAACATCAAATATCCTGTCGATATCCTCCTCGGCGATCCCGAACTTGGTCTTTTTACCTGCTGTTACCACTTTCTCATGATGTCCTGCTCCGACTCCCGGATTTATCCTGACAGCACAGCTCCCTCCGCGGTTTATCTCTCCAAACAGGCGCAATTGGTCAAGACTGTCAAGGCTTACCTGTATGCCGTTATCAAGCGCATATTTCATCTCCTGTGCTGATACGTTATTGCATACGTAAAATATCCTGTCCGGACTAAATCCCGCCTTGAGAAGCATACGTATCTCACCCTCGCTCATTGCATCGGCATTTACTCCCACTGACAGGGCAATCTTAAGTATCTCAAGATTGGTATTGGTCTTGCATGAATAATTAGCCTTGTACGGATATTTGGTTATCACATTGGCTGCCTTTGTCATCCTGTCCCGTATGATATCTTCATTGTATACATACAGAGGTGTTCCATACTTTTCAGCAATCTTCTCCGGATCATTACCTTTGAAAAAATCAACATTGTCAATAAACGATCTCATCATTCTCCTCCAATAAATCCCTCGACGCCGCGAAGCGATCCATCCGACGTAAGGTTTGATCTGCCGTCATTTGATTTTGCCACAATATACTGCCCTTTTACTCCCGAATCCTCATCACTTATCTTCTTTGCAACCCCGTTTTCGGATGTATAGCTGTAAGAAACAGAACCTCCCGATTTGGGCGTGCCTTCAAGCGTCATTGCTCCGTTTTCAAGACCGTCAGAATATGTACCTTTGATAACCTGCCTGCTCAGAGCAGAAGCTCCTATCTTATCCTTATAATAGTTGGATGTACAGGTACCCGTACCGTTTGGTTTATCATTGCTCCACTCACCATCATACACGAACGAGCCTATCGCCGATGACTCCGAATATACGGCACGCATAAGTATCCCGTGACCGCTCCTTACGTTTCCGGCAAAATCACCATAGTAATAATATCCGTTCTCATATACCGCTATTCCTTTGCCTTCGCGATTGCCATCCGTTGTCTTGGTGCCGTAATAAAATGAATTGTCCCCTATTACCTCATCTGCCAGATCCTTATATTCCTCTGTACGCATCATATCTTTAACAGCATCCAGATCCTCACCTTCGAAACATTCATACAGCTTTTGCAATGCATCTGCATGAGCCGCCTCCAACGCCTCTTTTTCCGCCTCCTCGGCAGCTCTGGCTTCCTCTTCGGCCTTTATCCTTGCCTTTTCCGCTTCAACAGCCTCCATCTTCTGCTTCATGGTCTCGTCACCGGTATTATCATACCCTGTCTGCAGCGAAATCATCATGTTCTCTTCATCACCGAGCTGTTCATATATATTGGCCACGCCCCAGTAAGGAGTCTTATTGGTTTTATTATACAACAGCGATTTCTGATAAGCTTCCACCGCAGCAGCTGAAGTTGCACTGTTCTGAGCTATCTTGATATACGCATATGATATTGCATTTCTTATTTCCTCACTCTCAGGTTCGTAATTCAGCGCATCATCATAATATTTGATGGCCGTTTCATAATCACCCGAATCCATATATGAATTTCCTGTCCTTAACAGATCAGCTAGCTTGTTGGCCTCCGAAAAATAGCTCACGCCGTAATAAACCCCAAGTATTATGGCTATGATTATCAATATTGCTGTGGCAATTCCCATTACAAGCCTTGCCTTTTTTGTATTCACTTATCTATCCTCCACCTTTATATTCTCTATCTGCCAGTCTACAGGCGTAATACCGTTATTTTTCAAAAAATCATTCGCTCTGCTGAAATGCCTGCATCCAAAAAAACCCCTGTAAGCCGATAACGGGCTTGGGTGCGGTGCCGTAAGGATCAGGTGCCTCGGATTGTCAAGCATTGATATCTTGGTCTGAGCAGGCTTGCCCCATAACATATATACTATGGGTCTGTCCTGCTCATTCAGTATTCTTATTGCTGCATCCGTGAACTCTTCCCACCCTATCCCTTTGTGAGAATTAGCTTGATGATTTCTTACGGTAAGAACAGTATTCAGCAACAGAACTCCCTGTCTTGCCCATTTATCCAGATATCCGTTATCTGGAATATAGCAGTTAAGATCATCATGAAGTTCCTTATATATGTTCTCAAGGGACGGTGGTATTTCCGTTCCAGGCTGTACCGAAAAGCATAGTCCGTGTGCCTGTCCATATTCATGATAAGGATCCTGTCCCAGGATGAGTACCTTCACTTCACTGAGGGGCGTAAGGGCAAACGCATTGAAAATATCATCTGCCGGCGGGAAAACCACACCTTTTGTATACTCTTCTCTTACCGTATCATACAGCTTCCTGTAGTATGGCTTTTTAAATTCCGCGCTGAGCGGCTTAAGCCAGTCATTACTAATTGCAGCCATTATATCCTCACAGACACTCCTTTATCCCTCAAGTATTCTTTAAGTTCCGAAATATCCAATTCCTTATAATGAAACAGGGAAGCAGCTAACGCCGCATCAGCTTTTCCTTCAGTCAGCGCTTCATAAAAATGCTCTTTTGTGCCGGCACCACCGGAAGCAATAACCGGTATATCAACATTTTCCGATATTATCCTCGTTAGTTCTATATCATATCCAGCCTTGGTACCGTCGCAATCCATACTGGTAAGAAGTATTTCCCCTGCTCCCAGTTCGCATGCTTTTATCGCCCATTCCACAGCATCTATGCCCATGTCAACACGGCCGCCGTTTTTAAATATATTAAAGCCAAGGCCATCTTCACGCCTCTTGGCATCTATCGCCACCACAACGCACTGACTTCCGAACTTGTCGGCTGCACGTGATATGAGTTCCGGATCCATGATAGAGGCCGAGTTAACGGCTACTTTATCGGCTCCTTCCCGCAGGATCATACGAAAATCATCCACACTTCTTATACCTCCTCCTACGGTAAACGGTATAAAGATCGTTTCGGCTATCTTTCGCACCAGTTCTGTCTTTATGTTCCTCGCATCCGAAGAAGCGGTTATATCCAGAAATACCAACTCATCCGCACCGGCTTTATCATACAGTATGCTTACCTCTATCGGATCTCCCGCATCCTTAAGGTTCACGAAATTGGTTCCCTTAACTACACGTCCGTTATTAACATCCAAACAAGGAATTATCCTCTTTGTATACATTCCGATGCTCCTCTAAAGTTTAAGAAAGTTTTCAAGCATTTTAAGCCCCACTGCCGAGCTCTTCTCCGGATGAAACTGGCAGGCAAAGACATTATCCTTTTCAACCGAGGCATGAATACGGGTATTATAGTACGTTTCAGCAGTCACTATCGATCCTTCTGCCGCCTTAAGATAATAAGAATGCACAAAATATACATATGCCCCATCATCTATGCCTTCAAACAATCTCCCGTTGTTCTTAAGTTCTAAAGAATTCCAGCCCATATGCGGAATCTTGGTATATTCTCCCTTTGGTATCTTAAGTATCTCACCGCGAAGAAGAGACAAGCCCTTTATTCCCGGGGCTTCCTCACTGCGATCGAACATCAGCTGGAGTCCCAGGCATATTCCAAGAAACGGAGTCCCTTTTTCAACAACCTCATGGATCACAGACTCCAATCCGTAACTGCGGATCTTCTCCATTGCATCACCAAAGGCACCTACTCCCGGGAGGATGACTTTATCGGCATTTAAAATCTCCCTGCGGTCTCTTGTGACCAGTGCATCGGCACCAAGATAATGCATTGCCTTTTCTACGCTCTTAATATTACCCGCGTCATAATCAATGATAGCTACCATTATTTTACCCCGCAATTAAAGATTTAATATATCGCCCGAATTATCCATCATTCAGGAGTGCTGTCACTAAAGTTATCGTATTCAGACACAGGATCGGCAGCCGTCTCATACTCCGCCTCATTATCATATTCATCCTGCAACTCACTGTCGTCTTCATCCTGATCTGTACTCTGATCTTCTTCATGCTGCGCATCTTCGTCCGTGTCTTCTTCCTCAACCGAAGAATCCTCAGTATCATCGGTGAAATCCTCATCATATAGTGTTTCTTCCAAAGGCTCATCTTCGCCCTGGTTGTTAAACTCGGATTCCTCACCCTCTATTACAGGGTTGGCATCTTTATGATCATATGTTTCAAATTCCCCGCCCAAGTCTCCTGTAGAGCCGGTTTCAACAAAGGAATACAATGCTTTACTGTACTCCTGGCTGTCTCCTATACTCAGCCAGTTTCTTGCCTGATCGACAGAAACATTGAATGTTCTGTCGAGCTCGGATGTTATCTCATTTGACAGCTCATTGAACTGATCCGTGATACCATACTGCTGTGCGGCCTCACTGTTTTCGTCTATATCTCCGACCGCCTGAACAAGTGCATTCAAAGCATCAGCCATCATTCCAAGTTCTTTATAATTGTTAAATGATTTTAACTTCTGCTGAAGCTTGTACAATATGATATTTTTATCGTACAGAGCCTGCTGTTCCTCGTTGAGCTTATGACCCGTCAACGAAAGATATGTTGTCTTATAATCTCCGTTCTCAAATGCTACTTCGGCTTCCCTCACATCGTTATAATAGGGAACCACCATGGCTGCCATTCCTATAAGAACACCGATCGAAATAGCGCACACAAGTATAAGCGCCACCTTCTTCTTCGGAAGCTTCGGCATTTTGAACAATTCGGAATCTCTGGGTTTCTTTTCCTTTTTAGGTTTTTCTTTCTTGGGTTTCTTCTCCTTCTTAGGCTTTTCTTTCTTGGGTTTCTTTCCCTTCTTCTTATCCTTCTTGCCGCCGCCTTCATCCTCACCGAGTTCCTTAAGTATCTGCTCATTATCAGCGGCACCTGACTTGGCTATGTCTTTTGCGGTCTCTTCCGCAAAAGCAGCATTGATCGCTTCCTCGTCATCCTCTCCCGGAACGTCTGTAAGTCCCTTTACAAGTCTTGCGAAAAATCCTTCTTTCTTCTTTCTTGAAGAAGCCTCGTCACCTTTTTCAACAACCTCAAGATCGACTCCTTCATATTCCTCGCCATCACTTAATTTGATGCCGGCTAAAGCAGCGTCCATATCTGCCTTTAGTGCAACTTCCTCGGGCGTCAGTTGATCTTCTTCAGTTTTTATTTCAAGATCGGGATCTATGCTCCTCTTTTTATTCTTCTTCTCTTCTTTCTCTTTTCGTTTCCGTTCTTTTTCGGCAAGCCTCTCAGCCTTTTTTGCCTCTTTCTCTTTCTTTTTACGTTCCTCTGGCGTCAGACCTTCAAGCTCACTGTCAGTTTCCGCTTCCGGTTCATCAAGAGGATTAAAATCTTCATCATTCCCTGTGACACCCGGATCCACAGCTTCAAAATTGTCATTTTTATCCAGCAGTTCACCTATTTCTGCTATGTCGCTGTCATCCGAATCGGCTATGATATCATTAAGATCAGCCTCTTCATTCACGGAATTGTTGGTGGGATCGCCCATCTCCTCTATGGATCTTAACAGTTCATCCACCTGCTCCTCAGACATCATCTGCTCATTCGCGGCATCTTCATCAGCAGGTTCTCCGGCACCCTCTGTCTTAGCTTCCTCTTCACCGATATTATCTATAACAGCAGAAATATCTTCCGCACCTGCTTCATCTATATCAATGTTTTCTGCGGTTTCTGTTCCCGCTTCCGGTTCACCTGCTCCTGTGCCATCTGCGTCACTGTCATCACCGCCCAATCCTGCAAGAAGAGCTTCTATATCATCCTGTGACATCATTTGATTGCCGTCCGCTAATCCGGGGGTGTCTCCTGCTTTATCATCAGACTCTTCCACATCAGGCTCTTTTACATCATCCGTTTTGCCATCATCAAAACTCGCAAGCAATTCATCCATTTCTTCTTCTGTCATAGAATCTCCTGCTTCTTCTGAAGCAAAATCAGATTCTGGCAGATTGTCCTGTATATCCGGCTCATTTGATTCTTCATTTATCAACGCTTCTATGGCATCCAGATTAATGCTCTTGTCTGAAATATCTTCCCTTTCATTTCTGAGCGGTTTTTCTTCCAAGAGTTCTCCGATGCCTCCTTCTAAATCAATGCCGGACATTGTCTCATTTATTCCGGCCTTAACATTATCTTCCTTTAATCTGTCAAAGATCGCATCTATTTCTGCTGATTCTTCTTTCTCTTTCTTACGTTCCTCCTTTTTATCAAATGCAGCCAGCAACGCATTCATTTCATCCTCAGACATCATTTCTTCTGTCACGGCATTTTCCGATTTCTCAACTGTATCCTCTGCTGCCTGTGCCTCTTCTGCCATCGGAATTTCTGTTTCTGCGGGCATAACATCTTCCGCTGCCTTTTCTTCTAATATAAGATCTTCTGCCGCTGATTCTTCTGTTATTGGTTCTTCTGTTATTGATTCTTCTGTTATTGGTTCTTCTGTTATTGATTCTTCTGCTATTGGCTCTTCTGCTATTGGCTCTTCTGCTATTGGCTCTTCTACTACCGGCTCTTCCTCTACAGGTTCGTCTACTATAGGTTCTTCGGTTATTGGCTCTTCTACCACAGATTCTTCGGCTACAGGCTCTTCTGCTACCGGTTCTTTCTCCGGCATCGGTATCTCCTCTGTTTCAGGCTCATTTTCTGTCAGCGGTTCTTCTTCTGTTACAGCTCCATCCTCTGTTACAGGTATTTCCATTTCCTCTGTCGCACCGATTTCTTCTGTCAAAGGTATTTCTTCCACTGTCGATGTTTCTACAGTTTCAACCGATTCATGTTCCCAGACAGGCATTTCTTCCACCGCAGCTTCTTCCATCAACGACGCATCTTCTATTGAAGGCTCTTCCTCTACATGTTCATCTTCTACAACAAGTTCCTCTTCTTCTGTTATGGGCAGGCTCTCTTCAACCGGCTCACTATCTTCTATCACCGGAATTTCTTCCTCTACAGGCTCATCCTCTACTACGAGTTCCTCTTCTTCTGTTATGGGTAAGCTCTCTTCAACCGGCTCACTATCTTTTATCACCGGAATTTCTTCCTCTACAGGTTCGTCCTCTACAACGAGTTCCTCTTCTTCTGCCATGGGCAGGCTCTCTTCAACCGGCTCATTATCTTCTATCATCGAAATTTCTTCCTCTACAGGCTCATCCTCTACTACGAGTTCACTATCTAATGCAGGTTCATATTCAGGTATATCATGGGCTTCTTCAGGCATAGAAATATCTTCCGTCACAGAAATATCTTCTGTTGCTGATTTTTCCTCTGTCACAGGGTTATCTCCCGACACAGGAACTCCTTCTATCGCAACATTTTCATCCAATACTATACTTTCGGAGGGACCTTCTTCCATTCCTTTAAGAAGCTGATCCAAATAATCTTCAGTCGTACTCATTTTATTCTCCTTAACAAAACCCATTCATCCAAAATAGTAGTTTACCATAATTCAACATTCTAAACAATGTTACAATACATAAAAAGAACGGAATAAAACAAATAAAAATAGGAGAACTTCATAAGAAATCCTCCTACATATATCATCATTATATAAATTGCTCATCCCTTGCTCTGAAGCAGCTTATCTATCTCCTGAACCAACTTGCCTATTTCAGGCTTGCTTAGCTGTGCATCAGCTCCCAAAGCTTCGCCCTTACGCCTCATCTCCTCATTTACCAATGATGAGAATATTACTACCGGCAGATGCCTTAGCCTGTCATCTGACTTGATAAGCTTGGTCAGCCTGTGTCCATCCATCTGCGGCATCTCAATATCGGTTATGACGCATGCAATCTTTTCATCCAGATCACCACTCTGCAGACACTCATTGATATAATTCCATGCTGCAAGACCATCCTCTGTCCTCTTCTGATTGATATAGCCGGCCTTGGTAAGCGCATCACTGATGAGCTTGTTAAGCAGATGGGAATCCTCTGCAATAAGGATCGGCGACTGACTCCTCTCTCTTGTTCCCAAGGCATCTATCTCTGTAAGTTTAAGACCCGTCTCCGGTGATATGTCAGTAACTATCTTCTCAAAATCAAGTATTATTACAAGACGTCCGTCCATCTTAATAACACCTGTCGAAATACCGTCCTGATCATTGTTGATAGTTGCATCCGGCTTGATTATCTGTTTCCATGAAAACCTGTTGATACCAACGACCTTATCAACATGGAACGCAACATCGAGCTTATTAAAATTGGTGATTATGAACAGTCCTTCAGGTTTCGACTCGCCAAGCTGTAAGGCGTTACGCAGGTCAATGGCTGTTATCATAGTTTCACGCGGCATGAATATTCCTTCGATACTTGGATGTGAATTCGGTACCGGAGTTACCGCCTGATAAGGTATGATCTCGTTAATCTTAGCAACATTTATCCCGTAAGAATTCTCCCCAAGCTTAAACTCAAGGATTTCCAGTTCGTTAGTACCATTTTCCAATAAGATCTTTGTGTCCATAACATCACCTCATCACTTGGCACAACGGGAACCGATTGCGGTATATCCCTTATGCCGGTTTATAGTTACATATTTCTTCAATGCTGATTACAGCTTCTTTTATAAATTGCAGACAAATCACTGATACAGACCATGTCTTAGCATATTATAACACAGTTTATCACAAAAATACACAAAAAAGATAATATTATTATAAATTTTCTGTTTATTTCGTCAATTCACGAAAAACATGAAGCATATTATGTTCGTCTACCGGAAATATCTTGCTTTCTCGTAGTTTTTTGTTAGCTCATCAAACCCTTCATTCGCTCTTCCATGAAGGGTCTGTGATACTTCAATTAACCTTTCCGCCGGCGTATGATATTTTATAAGCCTGTGACCGCGTCGGCACAATCTCATGACTGCTGTCTTATATTTTTTCCGGATCCTTTCCTGCTCACTTAAGCCTGATATTAGCATACGTATCCCTCTCCTGTGGTTATGCCGTATGCGTTCTCTTGTCTCTGTATGATCTTCACGATCAACGGTCATCACATCGTATCCGTGCCTCAAAAAATATATCCGGAAAAAACGCACGATCATTTTTATTGCATAATAGATCACAAAACCTGCAATAAAAACAGCAACAACCTTCTCAAGCGCAAGCAAGAATGCCACAAGCCATGCAGGCGGTGATGACACATGCGGCAGGATAAACACTCCTGCAGTCTGTGCGCCAGCCTGTTCTTCTTCGACGGTTTTGGGCAGCAACGATAAAAGGAAAAAAATGATTTTTCCTAAACAATCCGCCAAAAAACGGATCGTCGCGCTAAGCCCTTTGGCAAGCATATCTGACTGAAGCACGAACATACCGGTTGTAAATCCAATTACAAGCGGAAATACCAGCCTTAAATTATACTTAAACATTTCGTCAACGGGCGTGATTTTATTGATCAGTATTCCCGAAGCAAATCTCGCTCCGTTTAAAAGATATTTTCTTAAAAAATAAAACGACAGGTAACATATCCCACATATATATGCATAACGTCCAAGATACCACACTTCCTTCACCGAAGCATATATAAACACGAAAACAAATATTAGCAACAGTAAAGGGGGAACGATAATAAAGCTCCTCGTTTCACCGCTTGTCCAGAAAATAACATTGCTTATAAAAAAGATCGTAAGAATGATAAAAAACGTGATCCTGTACTTAAAAGGCATCGGCAAATAAATGACCGCTGCATACATAAGCATATGAACGAGCAGGAATGCCGGAAGCTTTTCGATATACACCCTTCCAAAATAAGACAGAATGATCACAATGGCAGGCACTACAGCAAGAAACGGTTCCGATCCGATGTCAAACAGACTGGTAAAAAACTCACACGAAACAGAATACAACAATATTATCATTAAATTGTTCAGCCATTCGGCTCCAATAATATATTTTTTAACGAGCATCCGACACCGTCCACTTAACAATGTTTTTATCACCCTGCTGTGTCAGCTTGGGTTCAACAATCCTGTACTCCGGAATTATCCACGAAATATTTATTCCTGCATTCCTCAAGCCGCCATACATGTCAACAAGATCCTGTTTTCTGTAATTTGATATGATAATATACTCAGTATTGTCATATTTTTTGTCTTTCATACATTCACTGAGCACTTCCGTGAACTGTATCTTGTTTCCCTCCGTATCAAGCCTTGCAAGCGCTGTCTCAACAGTCCTTAAATGTGCCGCATCTGCCCCTGCTTCTACTGAAACTGCCTCATCTCCTGCTATATC
>JAFXVI010000040.1 GCA_017524595.1 Lachnospiraceae bacterium
GCGATACCATTATTGTTGATATTCCTGCACGGTTTGAGAAGAGAGATGCTGTAATCGAGTTTATTTATAAGGATGATCTGAGTAAGACACTTACATCTTACGCCGTTAATATTAATTACAGCTTCGGTGAGAAGATGGGAAAAGCCGGTTTGAATACTTTACTTGGTATGGGAACCGTGTTTATTGTCTTAATACTTCTTTCATTGCTGATAAGTTGCTTTGGGTTTATAAATAAGGCTCAGATGGCGGCTGAAAAGAAGAAGCTCTATGAGGAAGAGAAGATGACGCCTGTGAATGCGTCTCCTGTAGCCGCTGCCGCAGTGCAGCAGGATGGTGATGACGACGAGATAGCAGCAGTAATTGCAGCTGCGATCGCCGCATATCAGGCAGACAGCACTGTGAGTGCTGCAAATGCCGACGGGTATTATGTAAGAAGCATAAGACGCAGAACCAATAATAAATGGAACAGAAACTAGAGTAAGTATTCAATATATTCAGGAGGAAATGAAATGAAGAATTATACAATTACTGTTAACGGAAACGTATATGATGTTACTGTAGAAGAGGGAGCAGGCGGAGCAGCTCCCGCAGCTCCCAAGGCAGCGCCTGCAGCACCCAAGGCGGCACCCGCAGCCCCCAAGGCTTCAGGAGGCGGCGCGATCAAGGTAGAAGCCGGTGCGGCAGGTAAGATATTCAAGATCGAAACAAGTGTTGGACAGGCTGTTAAGAAGGGTGACGCAGTCATCATACTTGAAGCCATGAAGATGGAGATACCTGTTGTCGCCCCTTCAGACGGAACTATAGTGAGCATAGATGTAAGCGTAGGTGATTCTGTGGAAGCAGGAGCATGCCTTGCTACGATGAACTGATATAATAATTTAGTATGGAGGTCAAAAAATGTCATATGTAGGTGAGACAATGCAGAACCTCATACACCAGACGGCGTTCTTTAATCTTACCTTTGGTAATTTTATTATGATCATCGTTGCGTGCGTGTTTCTGTATCTGGCTATAGCTAAAGAATTTGAGCCGTTGCTTTTATGCCCGATCGCCTTTGGCATGCTTCTGGTAAATATATATCCGGATATCATGCTTTCAATCGAGAATTCAACCAACGGTGTGGGCGGTCTGCTTCATTACTTTTATCTTCTTGACGAGTGGGCCATCCTTCCTTCACTCATTTTCATGGGTGTCGGAGCAATGACTGATTTCGGACCGCTGATCGCTAATCCAAAGAGTTTTCTTTTAGGAGCGGCAGCTCAGTTCGGTATATTTGCAGCATATTTTGGAGCTATTGCTATGGGCTTTAATGATAAGGCAGCGGCAGCTGTTTCAATAATAGGAGGAGCAGACGGTCCTACATCCATCTTTCTTGCGGGTAAGCTTGGACAGACAGCGCTGCTTGGTCCCATCGCGGTTGCAGCATATTCCTATATGTCACTGGTGCCAATAATCCAACCCCCTATCATGAAGCTGATGACTACGGAAAAGGAGAGGGCTATCAAGATGGAACAGCTTCGTCCTGTAAGCAAGCTTGAAAGGATACTGTTCCCTATAGTCGTAACTATAGTAGTATGTCTTATTCTTCCCACAACGGCACCACTTGTAGGTATGCTTATGTTAGGTAATCTGTTCAGGGAGTCAGGCGTTGTACGTCAGCTGACAGAGACTGCCAGCAACGCTCTTATGTATATTGTGGTAATAATCCTTGGAACATCTGTAGGAGCTACCACAAGCGCGGCAGCATTTCTTAACTGGGATACAATTAAGATAGTGGTACTCGGCCTTGTTGCTTTTGCGTTTGGTACTGCAGCCGGAGTTCTGTTTGGCAAGATTATGTGTATTGCGACCAAGGGCAAGGTTAATCCACTCATAGGCTCGGCCGGAGTGTCAGCTGTTCCTATGGCGGCCAGGGTGTCGCAGAAAGTAGGTGCTGAATCCGATCCGACCAATTTTCTTCTCATGCATGCCATGGGACCCAATGTGGCGGGAGTTATCGGAACAGCAGTTGCAGCCGGAACCTTTATGGCTGTGTTTGGAGTTTTTTAGACTGCCCGTGATTTTAAATATATATTGTTAGGAGGATATAATAATGGCAGAAGTTGAAAAGAAACCCATCAAGATTACCGAAACCATTCTTCGTGATGCGCATCAGTCACTTATTGCTACGAGAATGCCTACCGAAGTAATGCTTCCTATTCTTGATAAGCTTGATAAAGTCGGATATCAGTCACTTGAATGCTGGGGAGGAGCAACATTTGACGCATCACTCCGTTTCCTTAAGGAAGACCCGTGGGACAGATTGAGGAAGATAAGGGATGGCGCCAAGAATACCAAGCTTCAGATGCTTTTCAGGGGACAGAATATTTTGGGATACCGGCCCTATGCTGATGATGTTGTATATGCATTTGTTGAGAAATCAATTGCTAACGGTATTGATATAATCCGTATATTTGACTGTCTTAATGATATAAGGAATCTTCAGGCAGCTGTTGATGCTACCAATAAGATCAAGGTACAGGAAGGACGCGGAGAGTCTCAGATAGCTCTGTCTTACACGCTTGGTGATGCTTATACACTCGAGTATTGGGCTGACATGGCTAAAAAGATAGAGGATATGGGTGCGGATTCCATCTGTATCAAGGATATGGCTGGTCTTCTTGTTCCTTACAAAGCTGCTGAACTTGTAAAGACTCTTAAGGAAAGCACCAAGCTTCCTATTCAGCTGCATACTCATTATACATCGGGTGTTGCATCAATGACCTATCTCAAGGCAGTTGAGGCAGGAGTTGATGTTATTGACTGTGCAATGTCACCGCTTGCTCTTGGTACATCACAGCCTGCAACAGAGGTTATGGTCGAGACCTTCAGAGGAACACCTTATGATACAGGTTATGACCAGAAGCTTCTCGCCGAGATAGCAGATTATTTCAGGCCTTACAGAGAGGAGTGCCTTGCTAACGGACTTCTTAATCCGAAGGTTCTTGGTGTAAATATTAAGACTCTTCTGTATCAGGTACCCGGCGGTATGCTGTCCAATATGGTTTCGCAACTCAAGGAGCAGAATGCGGAAGATAAGTATAACGAGGTTCTTGAAGAGATACCCCGTGTACGTAAGGATTGCGGAGAGCCTCCTTTGGTTACGCCTTCATCACAGATTGTGGGAACCCAGGCTGTATTTAATGTTCTTATGGGTGAAAGATATAAGATGGCCACAGGTGAATTCAAGGATCTGCTCCGGGGTAAGTATGGTCAGACAGTTAAACCTATGAACCAGGAGGTTATCGATAAGGTTATCCCGGGTGAGGAGAGATTCACCTCACGTTCTGCTGATGCGGCGGGTCTTACTAACGAAATGGATAAGATCGAAGCCGAGATGAAGCAATACAAGCAGCAGGATGAGGATGTGCTTTCATACGCTTTATTCCCTCAGGTTGCGATAGACTTCTTTAAGTACCGCGAGGCTCAGCAGACAGGTATTGATGCGAAGAAGGCTGATGAGGCAAACGGAGCATATCCTGTATAATGTGTAAAACAGAGTTTTTTTCACATAAAAATTAGTGCAAAAATAAAAAACGTATGTTATAATTAATGGGCAGTCTATAAACAGGGGCTGCCCATTAATTTAGTTTCAACACAGGAGAGGGTAAAATGGCAAGGAAAGAATCTATTACAAAGCAGATGATAATTGACGGGGCATTTGAAATGCTCAAGCAGGAAGGAGTAGAAGCAGTTACTGCAAGGAAGCTTGCTGCACACATTGGCTGCTCCACCCAACCGATTTTCAGGGTTTATGAGAATATGGATGAGCTGCTGACGGAACTGTTCGAGAGAGCGAGAGCCTATTACGAAGATTTTTGCAATAGTAATAAAAACAGCTATGATACTCCTTTTGTGAGTCTGGGAATAAACTATATACGCTTTGCCAAGAAAGAACAGAATCTCTTTAAGTTACTGTTTCTGTCAGGAAATAAAAATCATACGCTCTATGAACTTATTAATGGTAAAGAGAATGCATTTGTAATGAAAGAGATTAAGAAGATCCCTAATCTTAATATGGATAATGTTGAGCTTATTTTTACGAAAGTATTTATTTTCATGCATGGTATGGCCGGAATGACCATTACCGGTGAATTTGACTTGAGCGACAAAGAAGCCGAAGATATGCTCAAGGATGCTATTAAGGGATTTATAGGCTGATCGGAGCTTTAGTATGAGGATTGTGATCGTTGGTGGTGGAGCTGCCGGAATGATGGCAGCGGCTGCTGCATCTGTGTCGGATTGTGAAGTGATACTGCTTGAGAAGAATGAGAAGTTGGGTAAGAAGCTGTTCATAACCGGCAAGGGAAGATGTAATCTGACAAATGCCTGTGATTATGCTGATTTCTTTGAAAATATCGTCACCAATGCCAAGTTTATGTACAGTTCTTTTTACGGATTTACCAATGATGATGTAATGGGTTTCTTTGAAGAAAAGGGACTGAGATTAAAGACAGAGCGCGGTGACCGGGTGTTTCCGTTATCTGACAGATCCTCGGATGTAATAAAGACATTGGAAAGACATCTTAAGGATAAACATGTTGATTTGAGGCTGAACACTTCTCTGGAAAGCATAGATATATCTGACGGGAAGGTCAGTGCAGTGATCACGGAAAGAGGTGAACGTATAGAAGCGGACAGGATCATTCTTGCTCTTGGGGGAGTGTCTTACCCGGGATGTGGTGCGTCGGATGATACATTCAGAGTAGCAAAAGCACTTGATATCGCTGTTTCTAAGGCGGAACCGTCACTGGTTCCGTTTGTTATTTCACAGGACTGGGTTGGAGAACTGCAGGGTTTGTCACTCAAGAATGTATCAGTCAGTCTCGAGTGTGGAAAAAGGACAGTATATAAGGGCTTTGGAGAAATGCTCTTTACTCATTTCGGTGTGAGCGGTCCTCTTATCTTAAGTGCGAGCAGCCATCTTAAGGAGAATATGTACAAAGATCATCCTGTATTGCATATAGACCTAAAGCCGGCGCTTACTGAAAAGCAGCTTGATGACAGGCTTTTGCGTGATTTTTCCTTGGGTCTTAACAGGCAGTTTTCCAACTCGCTTGGAAAGCTGCTTCCTGCCAAACTAATACCGGTTATAGTAAAGCTTTCGGATATAGAGGGACATAAAAGGGTAAATGAAATCACGAGAACAGAGCGTGAAAGACTGGTAAGGATTATTAAGGACCTTAAGATAGATATCACAGGTAACCGGGGCTTTGATGAAGCGATAATAACGCGAGGCGGTATCAATATTAAAGAGATTAACCCGTCCACTATGGAGAGCCGGAAGATCCATGGATTATATTTCGCCGGTGAAATGATAGACGTGGATGCATTGACGGGTGGTTTCAATCTTCAGATAGCATGGTCTACAGGACATCTGGCAGGCATTTCGGCATCCGGATCAAACGGCCCGAAATTAAAAACTTAATAACCGGGATATTTAACATGTAACAGGTTTCAAAATACACAGAAAGAGAAAGGGATTTTATATGCAGATAGCAATAGACGGGCCGGCAGGAGCCGGCAAAAGTACGATCGCAAAAAAGCTGGCATCAGAATACGGATACATCTACGTGGATACAGGAGCAATGTACCGGGCAATGGCTTTGTATCTTATAAGATGCGGTATATCAGCGGATGATAAGGAAGCGATTGAAAAAGCATGTGAGTATGCAGATATATCGATCAGGTTTATAGACGGAGACCAGAAGGTAATACTTAACGGAGAAGACGTAAACGGTCTTATACGTACTCAGGAAGTTTCTAATATGGCCTCGGCTTCTTCCGTAAACGGCAAGGTGAGGGAGAAACTTGTAGCGCTCCAGCAGAAGCTTGCAAAAGATAGCGACGTTGTAATGGATGGCCGCGACATCGGAACAAAAGTACTTCCGGATGCTGAGGTCAAGATATTCCTTACCGCCAGTACCAAAGTACGTGCAAAACGCAGATATGAAGAGCTTAAGGAGAAAGGAGAGGATTGTGATCTTGCAGCTATAGAGCGCGAGATCAAGGAACGAGATCACAGGGACATGACGCGCACATTGTCCCCACTTAAGCAGGCAGATGATGCCATCCTTTTAGATACGTCTGATATGGATATAGAGCAGGCGGTTAAAGAGGCGGGCAGGATAATCGGAGAAAAGAGAAATGAATGTCATAGTTGCTGAGAGCTCAGGCTTTTGCTTCGGTGTAAAAAGGGCGGTTGATTCCGTATATGAGCAGCTGAAGAAAGGTGGTAAGATATATACATTCGGTCCGATCATCCACAACGAGCAGGTGGTGGACGAACTGGAAAAAAGAGGAGTGCAGGTTATACGCTCAGCTGATGAACTCCGTAATATAAACGAAGGTACGGTTATTATACGATCACATGGCGTGACTAAAGAAATATCGGATATCCTTAAGGAACAGAAGGTGGATGTGATCGATGCCACATGTCCTTTTGTAAAGAAGATACACCGGATAGTTGAAAAGGAGAGTAAAGAGGGTAAATATATAGTAGTTATCGGAAGTCGTCAACACCCTGAGGTGGAGGGTATTGTCAGTCGTGTTGACGGGGATGTGGCAGTTATTGAGAACGAGGATGAAGCAGCTGCTTTTACAACCCTGCCCGAAAGGGAGATATGCGTAGTTTCGCAAACGACTTTCAACAATAACAAATTTAAAGAATTAGTTGAAATTTTTAATAAAAAAGGTTATCATGTTACTGTTGCCAATACTATCTGTAACGCTACGGAGGAACGCCAGACGGAGGCGAGAAGAATAGCGTCATCTGTAGATGCGATGATCGTAATAGGCGGAGCAGGCAGCTCCAATACACAGAAGCTTTATGAGATATGTAAGCGTGAGTGTGATAACACGCAATACATACAGACACTGGATGACTTAGTACTTACTTCAATTGAATCCATTAAAAGTGTTGGTATTACAGCGGGGGCTTCCACCCCAAAAAAAATAATACAGGAGGTTCAAAGCTATGTCAGAGCAAACTTTTGAACAAATGTTGGAAGAATCACTTAAAACAATACATAACGGAGAGGTAGTTGAAGGTACAGTCATTGATGTTAAGCCTGATGAGATAATCCTGAACATTGGTTATAAATCCGATGGCATCATTACCAGAAATGAATATTCAAACACTCCAAATCTGGATCTTACTACCTGCGTTAATGTCGGCGATACCATGGAAGCCAAGGTATTAAAGGTCAATGACGGGGACGGGCAGGTACAGCTTACTTATAAGAGGCTGGCAGCTGATAAGGGTAATAAGAGACTTGAAGAGGCATTTAATAATAAAGAGGTTCTGAAGGCGACAGTAGAAAAGATCCTCGATGGCGGATTAAGTGTTGTTGTTGAGGAATCCAGGGTGTTCATTCCTGCAAGTTTAGTGTCTGATTCTTATGAGAGGGATCTTAACAAGTATCTTGGACAGGAAATAGAATTTGTCATAACGGAATTCAATCCCAGGAGAAGAAGGATAATAGGTGACAGGAAGCAGCTGCTTATGGCTGAACGCGAGAAGCTTCAGAAGGAGCTGTTTGAGAAGATACATGTTGGTGATGTGGTTGACGGTATTGTCAAGAATGTCACCGATTTCGGAGTTTTTGTTGATCTTGGGGGAGCAGACGGTCTGCTTCATATTTCAGAAATATCATGGGGAAGGGTTGAAAATCCGAAGAAGGTATTCAAGCCCGGTCAGGAGCTTAAGGTTCTTATAAAGGATATTCAGGAAAACAAGATTGCGCTGTCTCTTAAGTTCGCTGAGTCCAATCCATGGAACGACGCGGAGAATAAGTACAGTATTGGAACCGTGGTAACCGGCAAGATTGCAAGAATGACGGATTTTGGTGCTTTTGTTGAACTTGAGCCGGGTATTGACGCATTGCTTCATGTATCCCAGATATCAAGAGATCATATAGACAAGCCGGCTGATGCTCTTAAGGTTGGCGAAGAAGTTACGGCTAAGATAGTTGATTTCAAGCCGGCTGATAAGAAGATAAGCCTTAGTATTAAAGCAATGCTTGAGCCTGAGAAGGAAGAGAAAGATGAAGTTCCGGTTGAAGATGACGCAGATGTTGTAAGCGTTGATGTCGAAGCCGAAATAGAGAAGGCTAAGGAAGAAGCAGAAAAAGAAGAAGACTTGAAGGAAGAGACCAAGGCAGAGGAAGCGGCTGAAGAAGAGACCGTAGAAGCAGACGGAGAATAATTCTTTAGGATAGGAGCAATTGTCTATGGCAATGACATATGAGCAGTTTGAGGCAGCAATACTTAAGATGACCAGTATTGATCTTACCGCTTATAAGGAGAAGCAGATGAAGCGAAGGATAGATACGCTCATCAATAAGCATAAGATCAATGGCTATGAGGATTTTGTCAATACGCTCAGGACGGATAAGAAGCTTTTCGAGGAGTTCGTTAATTATCTTACGATAAATGTTTCCGAGTTTTACAGGAATACTGATCAATGGGAGCTGCTTGATAAGACTTTCATTCCTGAGATGATAGGCAAGTATGGCAAGAGGCTTAAGATATGGAGCGCTGCATGTTCTACGGGTGATGAGCCTTATTCGCTTGTAATGGCTTTTTCAAGGCATATTCCGCTTAACCAGATCAAGATAATCGCTACCGATCTAGACAAGCAGGTAATAGCTCAGGCAAAGAACGGAGTTTATGCGGCCAAGAGCATTGCAGGAGTTCCGGATGACTTTAAGAAAAAGTATTTCACACAGATAGGTTCTTCATATAAGATATCTGATGAGATAAAGGAACGTGTTGAGTTCAAAGAGCACAATCTTCTTAAAGATCCTTATCCCACCGGTTGCCATTTTATTGTTTGTCGAAATGTTCTGATATATTTTACTGATGAAGCCAAGGATGAGATATACAAGAAGTTTAATGCATCATTAGTTAATGACGGGCTTCTGTTTATAGGTAGTACAGAGCAGATAGTAAATCATAAGGATTTCGGGTATGAACGCCGTAATTCATTTTTCTATCAGAAGAGATAATCCACGATCGATTCGCCGATAGCTGAGAGAGTTTTTTCACAGGTATCTTCTGAATAAGGAATATAGAATTCCCGGGATCTGTATTCGGATCTGAAGGTGTTTGAGGTATCCGATGATATTGAAGGTATAAAGAGACCGCTGTATTTTGTGTAGCAGGTCTCTTTTTTTGCATTTACACGTCGGCTTTTATCAACGCCTGATGCCACTGAACGATGTATGCAGCAGTCTTCGGCAGGGAGGTAGTAATAATCCCTGTAATTATCGTAGAATCTTTTGAATTCACCATTGATCAGAGGAAGACGAAGGATAGCGGTTCCATCAGTCCTCATTGCAAGCCGTATCTGTCCGCATCCCGTATTTAATGTGGCTGGAATATAAGCTTCATGTGAGTAGTCCACTATAAGCTCATAATGCGTAAGGCCGTCAAGATCATTAAAGCTGTGCAGACTGTGTGATATGTAATGCAGCCTGATGCCCTCAAGGGATGTATAGTGAAGTATCGGCAATATGCAGGCCATGCCCTTTAAATCTTCGCTGTTGTGATATAAAAGGAGATTTAACTTAGCCTTAGAGGGTGATTTTATATAGGAGTGATATACACCTATAAGTTCCTTGCCGGTATAAGGATCATCGCTGTTTATATTTAAGAACTGCTCGACACATCTTTGTCGAAGAGACGGAAGTCCGAGAAGTTTTTTGTATGGCTTTATCAGAACGTAGATATCGACATTATCAAGAAGTGAAAAGGGATCGGAAAGATTATGTACTGATGCCCTGTACTTAAGATAGGGAATATCAAAATGGTTACCGTTATAATGGAAGAGACAGATGAACCGGTCTTTTACATATTCAGTAAACGCAGTAATAATGTCATCTTCTTCGTAAGGAGTCTCGGCAAACCATTGTACAGTATGATAACCGTCTGTATCAAAATATCCACTGCCGATCAGATACAGGTTGGAATGCTCTTTGGAAAGCCCTGTTGTCTCTATATCAATAAACAGTATTTTGTCCATCGGAGCATATTTTTCCAAAGGATAGCCCGGACTTAAATTATCGTATTTGTTTTCAATAATCTGCATATTCACAATTGTATAAAAAAGTGGTTTTTTTGTCAAAAATTTTGTATACTGTATATAATGTGCTATGGAAATAATTGTATTTCAGAGGTGATCAAATGGCAGGTTTTACATTTAAGGGCGGAATACATCCGTTTGAAGGAAAGGAGCTTTCAAAGGACAAGCCGATAAAGAAGTTTGTGCCGGAAGGCGACATGGTGTTTCCGTTATCACAGCATATCGGTGCACCAGCCAGGCCTGTAGTCAAGAAGGGTGACAAAGTCCTTGCAGGACAGCTGATAGCAGAGGCATCGGGTTTTGTATCAGCCAATATATACTCTTCCGTGTCCGGTACGGTAAAATCAATAGCAAAGCACCGTGTTGCTACCGGCGATATGGTAGAATCGATTATTATTGAAAACGATGGCATGTTCGAAGCCGCAGAACCATTACCGATCGGTGATATAGAGGATATGTCAAGGCAAGATGTCATTGATGCGGTTAAGCTTGCCGGAATAGTGGGGATGGGTGGCGCAGGTTTTCCGACGCATGTCAAGCTTTCTCCCAAAGAACCGGAGAAGATTTATTACTGTATAGTCAATTGTTCCGAATGTGAACCTTATCTGACTTCCGATTACAGGCGTATGATAGAGGAGCCGGAGAAGCTGGTTGCAGGACTTAAGATAATACTCTGCCTCTTTGAACACGCGGAGGGCATACTGGCAGTCGAGGATAACAAGCCGGACTGTATACAGAAGCTCAGGGAATTAACTATAGACGAGAAGAGGATAACGGTCAAAGCACTCAAGACAAAGTACCCGCAAGGTGCTGAGCGCCAGCTCATTTATGCGACTACGAAAAGAGCCATCAATTCCTCAATGCTTCCGGCTGATGCAGGTTGTGTAGTTAACAATGTTGATACAGTTGTATCCATATATCATGCTATCATAGAGAAACGTCCGCTTACCGAGAGGATAGTAACGGTAACAGGAGATGCCGTTCGTGAACCGCAGAATTATCTTGTACCCATAGGTACCAGTTACGAGCAGTTGCTTGAAGCTTCGGGCGGTTTTAAATCGCCTCCCGCCAAAGTTATATCAGGGGGGCCGATGATGGGCTTTGCAATGTTTGATCTTGACGTTCCGATCATAAAGACATCTTCCGCAATTACATGTTTTACCAAAGATGAAGTAGCAGATTATACGCCTTCTAACTGTATTAATTGCGGACGCTGTGCTGAAGTTTGTCCGGGAAGAGTCATACCGGCGAGACTTGCTGATTTTGCAGAGAATAATGACGAAGAACAATTTCTTAAATACAATGGAATGGAATGCTGTGAATGCGGATGTTGCAGTTATATATGTCCGGCCAAGCGTCAGCTTACGCAAAGCATAAAGACTATGCGCAAGATGATACTTGCCAATAAGAAAAAGAAGTAGGAGGGCAGCGGATTGAGCGATCTTTTAAATGTATCCTCTGGTCCCCATGTCAGAGACAAGTTAACAACAGGTAAGATCATGGGAATAGTCTTGCTGGCATTATTGCCTGCAACAGGCTACGGTATATGGCACTTCGGAGTAAATGCTGCAATACTCGTTGTAGTAAGCGTACTTACCTGTGTACTTACAGAGCTTATATATGAGCTTATATTGAAGCAGCCGATCACCATTAGTGACTTAAGTGCAGCGGTAACAGGACTGTTGCTTGCGCTTAATATGCCGCCGACAGCAGCTTGGTGGCTTCCGGTGATAGGCGGTGTGTTTGCAATAATATTCGTAAAGATGCTTTTTGGCGGTTTGGGACAGAACTTTATGAATCCGGCACTTGCCGGCAGGTGTTTCCTTGTCATCTGTTTTACCGCAAGGATGACCAACTTCAATTATGACGGAATGACAAGCGCTACACCGCTCGCACTCTTAAGGGCAGGCAGCAGCGTTAACATACATGATATGGTGACGGGAAATATTGCGGGTACCGTTGGTGAAACATCGGTAGTAGCAATAGTTCTGGGGGCTTGTATAATGCTTGCTTTGGGTATTATTGATCTTAAGATACCGGCGTCATATATTATTTCATTTTTTGTTTTTATGGGTCTGTTTGCGGGTCATGGATGGGATATGAATTATCTCATCGCCCAGTTGGCAGGTGGCGGACTTATGCTTGGTGCTTTCTTCATGGCGACAGATTATGCAACCTGTCCTATAACAGACAAGGGAAAGATATTGTATGGAATTGCTTTGGGAGTCATGACCGGGATATTCAGGTGCTTTTCAAGTTCTCCTGAGGGTGTGAGCTTTGCCATCATTTTCTGCAACCTTCTGGTTCCGCTGATCGAGAAGCTTACACTGCCCAAGTGTTTCGGGAAAGGTGGTGAGATCTGATGAAAGAAAATATAAGATCGATAATCACACTTACTCTGATAACACTCATTGCCGGAGTGCTCCTCGGGTATGTATATGAGCTGACCAAAGAACCTATAGCGGCAAGGACATTAGAGGCAAAGCTTGATGCTTATCACAAGGTTTTTCCGGAAGCGTCGGACTTTAAAGAAGATCAGAGTATCGATTTGGATACATCGACGAATGTGCTTGATGCCGCAGGATACTCAAAGGAAACTGTGGACGAGTGCCTTGTGGCAGTAGATTCATCGGGCAACATGCTAGGCCATGTATTGTCCGTGACAACTTCCGAAGGTTACGGAGGAGATATCAGGATATCGATGGGAGTTGGAAATGACGGAATCCTTAAGGGGATTGAGATACTCAGCATTTCTGAGACTGCGGGACTTGGGATGAAGGCCGATACCGATGAATTCAAGAGTCAGTTTACAGATAAGAATGTGTCCAAATTTTCGTACACTAAAACGGGCGCAACGGCTGATTATGAAATAGATGCGTTAAGCGGTGCTACGATAACGACCAACGCAATGGTAAATGCAGTGAATGCAGGCCTTGAATATGCGTCAGGTCTGAGTGTGAAATAACATGAATATGAAGGCATAGGAGTCATTCCATTATGCTGGTGGAGGTAGCAATGAATAAGGCAGGAGAGAGATTATATAACGGTATAATAAAAGAAAATCCAACACTTGTTCTCATGCTCGGAATGTGTCCGACGCTGGCAGTAACAACAAGTGCGATAAACGGAGTGGGAATGGGACTTACGACAACAGTTGTTCTTGTCATGTCCAATCTGCTCATATCCATGCTCCGAAAGGTGATACCTGACAGTGTCAGGATACCGGCTTTTATAGTTATTATTGCTTCATTTGTGACTATCGTACAGCTTCTTCTGGAAGCATATATCCCATCGCTGTATTCGGCTCTTGGAATATATATCCCGCTGATAGTTGTAAATTGTATTATCCTGGGACGTGCCGAGGCTTATGCCTCAAAGAATTCCGTGATTCTGTCCATATTTGACGGTATCGGAATGGGACTTGGCTTTACCCTGGGACTTACACTCATAGGTATGGTAAGGGAGATACTTGGCGCCGGTCAGATATTCGGATTTAAGTTCATTCCTGAAAGTGTGGACACTCTGACTATCTTCATTCTTGCACCTGGAGCATTTTTTGTGTTGGCTGTACTTACGGCAATAATGAATAAGATAAAATCTAGAGCGGGCAAAGTGACAGGACCGACAGCGGATTGCAGTGAATTGTGCGCAGGATGTCCCAATAAGGATTGTATGGGAAGGAGTGAGAGATGATGGGTAAGCTATTAGCTATTGCTATAGGTTCTGCATTTATAAATAACGTAGTGCTCAGTCAGTTTCTGGGTATCTGTCCTTTTCTCGGAGTATCGAAGAAAGTTAAGACAGCAGCCGGTATGGGATCTGCAGTTGTATTTGTAATAACCCTGGCTTCAGCCGTGACATCACTTATATATAAGTTCCTGCTTGTGCCGTTTAATATAACATATCTGCAGACTATCGTTTTTATTCTGGTAATAGCTGCGCTCGTACAGTTTGTCGAGATGTTCCTTAAGAAGAAGATGAAAGGACTTTATAATGCTCTTGGAGTATATCTTCCATTGATAACCACCAACTGCGCTGTATTAGGTGTTGCGCTTAAGAATGTGCAAAACTCATACAATATATTGGAGAGTGTTGTGAACGGACTTGCTGTTTCGGTGGGTTTTCTTGTGGCTATTGTGATAATGGCCGGTATAAGGGAGAAGATAGAGTATAATAACGTACCCAGGGCATTTAAGGGTATGCCGATAGTCCTTGTAACAGCAGGACTTATGGCAATAGCTTTCTTTGGCTTTTCAGGACTCAAGTGATAAATGTAGAATATTTGAATAAACAAGAGGTGGCGTAAATGAGTATTACGGGTATTATCATAGCTGTCTGTGTAGTGGGCGGTGTGGGATTGTTTATAGGAATATTTTTGAGCGTGGCGGGCAATCGTTTAAAGGTTGAGACCGATCCGAAGGTCGATGAGATCATAGAAGCGCTTCCCGGTAACAACTGCGGAGGCTGCGGATATGCAGGCTGTTCAGCGCTTGCTGAGGCGATCGCTTCGGGTAATGCTCCTGTGTCAGGCTGTCCTGTGGGTGGTGAGCCTGTTGCGAATAATATTGCAAAAATCCTGGGAGTGGAGGCAGATGCATCAGAAAAAATGGTTGCCCATGTTAGATGTAAGGGTACCTGCGATATGACGTTCAATAACTACAATTACGATGGAATTAAGGATTGCAGAATGGCAAGCTTTGTTCCGGCGCAGGGTCCAAAGAGCTGTGATTTTGGTTGTATGGGTTTTGGAACCTGTGTTGATGTTTGCGAATTTGATGCGATAAACATAATAGACGGAATTGCCGTTATTGATAAGGAGAAATGCAAGGCTTGTGGCAAATGTATTGCAGCATGCCCGAAACAGCTTATTGAACTGATACCATATAAGGCCAGATATGTTGTTGAATGTATGAACAAGGATAAGGGGCCTTTGGTCATGAAAGTATGTAAGACGGGGTGTATTGGATGCAGCCTGTGCGCCAAGGAATGTCCAAAGGAGGCAATAACAGTTGAGGATTCGCTTGCGCATATAGATCAGGAGAAATGTGCAGGCTGTGGGCTGTGTGCAAAAAAGTGCCCCAAGAATGCGATAACCGCAATCTGATCTTTTGGTCGTCAGTTTTAATAAAACGTCTGATCAACAAATGCTACCGCGCCTTCGGTGTAATGGAGCTTGTAATCCCTTGTGATAAACACTGCTTCAACATCGGGGGTGTTATTTATGAGCGCTTCTGCTTTATCAAGGCCACAAAGCAGGCATATGGTAGACAGGGCATCCCCCTGTGTTGATGAGGAGCTGATTATAGTTGCGCTGTAAAGATCAGTATCTTTGGGGTAACCGGTTACAGGATCGAGAATATGATGATACAGTTTATCGTCATATGAAAAGCAGCGTTCATAAATACCGGAGGTAACTACAGACATATCAGTAACCTTAAGAGAAGCAGCTGTCTGCGAAGCCTCACCAAAAGGTTGCTTTATACCTATCCTGAACGGAGAACCGTCAGGTTTATCACCTATAGTCATAATATTACCTCCGAGCGATATTATGGCAGAATGTACTCCGTTTTCAATGAGAAGCTCCTTTAGTCTGTCGGCAATATAGCCTTTGGCAAGAGAACCGGTATCCAACATGGTGTTCGGGTCTTCTTTTTTGATGATACATCTGTCGGCATCGACAGTTATGTTATTTATATTGACATGAGGCAGAAGAGCATTTATTTTCTCTGCACTGGGAGGGATTCCGTTTTTTCGGGCTTCAGTCCACAGCGTCGAGAGAGGCGCTATGGTAATATCCAGCATGCCGTCTGAAAGTGTATAATATTTCCGGGCATCTGTTATCAGATCGATCGTTTCGGATGACACTGAGACAGCATCTGTTCCGGCTTCATTTATCCTGAAGATATCACTGTCCTGTACAGTTATTGACAACAGATGTTCATACTTATTGCACATGTCAAAGCACAGATCAAGGATATGTTCATCGTCAGTATCGTATACGGTAATGTTAATAAGGGTATCAAAAAAAAAGCCGGAACGGGTAATGCTTCTTTCTCCGGGATTGACGGAACAGGCCTGAATAAGCAGAGTGGCTGCAATAAAAGATGCGATTATTTTCCGGCATTTGATCAAATTATTCATAAATACATAATATCATGATATAATCATATATAACAGAATATTATTAAGCTAATGGGTGTGAGTATAAATGGCAGGTTTCTTTGAAGATCAGGATAGAGAAGATAAGAGAGCATACAAGAAGATGGTCATATATTTTGTGACTGCGGCTTCTCTTGTAATGCTTCTGTTTCTTACGGTTATCTATTTTAATACAAAGGAGAAGCAGGAGAAAAAGCGCGCGCTTGAGCGTGAGATGAAGGCTCAGGAGGAAGCGCTTAATGAACAGCGCCTTGAAGATGAGGCTTTAGCCGTGGGCGAGAGCAACTTAACTTCAGGTGATCTGGATTTCTGGGATATGTATGAGAAGGATGAAGAGCCCGAGCCATCTGTTTCTGCCAATAATGATGATCTTATTGACAGAAAGGACAGACCAAAGGAAGAAGAAAACAAATACAAGCCATTATCTTCCAACAGAGCTTATACTGATAATGAGGATCCGATAGAGGAACCGGATGATGAGGTTGAGAAGGATAGCAAGGATGACGGCAAACATATCAAGGCCAAGGCTAAAGACGAAGATGCTGCCTGGTATGATATTATAGATGATCTTGATAAAAACAGTTATGATCTTAAAGCCAATCTTAATATGGATGAAAATATACTTGAATATAAGGACAAGAATATTCGTTCATTGCGAGGTGTGGATGTTTCAAAATACCAGGGTAACATTGACTGGTCCAAGGTCAAGGCGGCAGGGATTGATTTTGCCATGATCCGTGTTGGGGCAAGAGGCTATGGAAGCGCCCAAATGATGCTGGATGATAATTTTGTATCGAATATGATGGGTGCCAAGGCCGCCGGGCTGGAGACGGGGGCATATTTTTTCTCGCAGGCTGTTACCGAAGAAGAAGCTGTTGAGGAGGCTAATTTTACAGTAGGTGCACTGATGAATTACGGTGCCACGTATCCGGTGGCTATAGATGTTGAATGGATAGAGAACGATAAGGCAAGAGCCGACAAGTTGACACCGGAAGAAAGGACAGATCTTACTGTCAGGTTCTGTGAAACGATAAAATCCTTCGGATATAAGCCTATGATATATGCTACGCGTGATATGCTGATAGCAGGACTTTTACCTGATAAACTTGCAGATTATGATGTCTGGCTGTGTGATGATTACAGACCGGAGATCGGTACTGATTATCCATACGAGTTTAATATGTGGCAATATACTAAAAAAGGTACTGTTGACGGAATTCCAGGAGATGTTGACATTAACCTGTGTTTTGTGAATTATAAAGAAAAATAGTTTTCATAAGTTCAACAGCCTGGGGGAGATCTCTATGGCAGTATACAGATCGGCATATCCCGAGGGAGAGAGTGAATCGACATAATTCTGTTCATACTTCTTCCCGGGATATTTCTTTTTTATGATATCAACGGCTTTGTTATATGCAACAGCCGCCATTTCTTCAGTGGGGTACACGCCTACGGTATAGTTGCCATTTATAAGGATAACTACACGATATTTGATCTTTCCAGTCTTTAAGACTCGTTTCCTTACGCCGTGATAACGGTTAATTATTTCGATGTTCTCATATCTGAAATCATATGGATCATTATTGATGAACCTGTAATCGCGGTTGAGTACTGCATGCTTTTTAATTCCATACCGGGAGTGGAGATTGACCTGCATTCCGTAATCTGCAACGAACAGATGACCGCCGCGGTTTGAAATTTTATGTTCAGAAAAATAGAACAGATCCTCGATATCGAACTTAAAGACCTTATCTCTTGTCAGATAGTATGAGAAAAAACGCTTCTTAAGATATATGGGGTTCCTGATATAAACGCCGTTGTCCCTGAAATTTATTAGTACAACATACTTCTCAAAAGCAAGAGGACATGAAGAAGTATAATCCTCAATTATCTGTTCTCCTCTTATCAGAGTGCGCGCAAAAGCATAAGCTGCTCCTGCTGATGCTTCATCAGGATAACTGCCGAGACTTATGTGCTTGTTTTTAAATGTTATCGATGCTCTGTAATATTCCGTGCCGTTTTTTTTAACTGCTTTGAAAACACCTGCTTCGCTCATTATAATCACCTGTACGGCTTCTATACTTATCTGCGGAAAAAAGATAACTAAAATATACCGTTTATGATCTTTGACAAGATATACAACATAAAATAGTATACACTATATATTGTGTCCGGTATAGATTTTTTTTCCATATAATGATACAATCTCTGTAAGTATACAGAACAGAGGAATCCCACTCAGGGTTAAGAAGAAACGGCCTCGCATTGTGGTGTTCCATATATAAAAGCAGGAGGAAGAGCCATGTCAAGATCAAACAACCAGAAGCTTAAGATATTATATTTAAAAGATATCCTATACAGATACACTGATGAAGAACATCCGCTGAGCGCTGTAGCTATAGCTGAGATGCTGAAAGATTACGGGATAGAAGCTGAACGCAAAAGTATTTACAGCGATATGGAAATGCTTGCGGAATATGGTCTTGATATAATGAAGATCACCGGTCGTGACGGTGGATTTTTTATGGGAAGCAGGGAGTTTGAGCTTGCAGAGCTCAAGCTTTTGATCGATGCAGTGATGTCATCGAGATTTATAACAAGGAAGAAATCAGAACAGCTTGTAAAAAAGTTAAGCGCATTTGCGGATGAATATGATGCGGACGATCTTAAACGCCAGCTTTTTAGCATAAACAGGATAAAGGGACAGAATGAGAGTATATTATATTCAGTAGATATTATCAATTCAGCTATTAGGAACAGGAAAATGACATGTTTTAAGTATTGTGAGTGGACAACCGACATTAAGCTTCATCCGAAGAAGAACGGAGAATCTTACGAGGTCAGTCCGGTTACACTTATCTGGGATGACGAGAATTATTATCTTGTTGCCTATGATTCGAATGCAGATATGATAAAACACTACCGTGTTGATAAGATCAGGGATATATGTATTATGGAGAAGACCAGAGAAAAGCCGTCAACGAAAGTGGACATGGATAATTATTCGGGGAAGATGTTCGGAATGTTTGGAGGCGAACTTGTAAAGATAGGTTTACAGTGCCCTGCTGAAAGGATCGGAATATTGATAGACCGGTTTGGACAGGATATAAAGATTACCGGTAAGGATAAGAACGTTGTGAATGTTCATACAGAGGTTGTATTGAGTCCTAATTTCTATGGCTGGATGGCATCGGTTGGGCCTGATATAAAGATCATCAGTCCCTCTGCAGCTGTTGAGGGAATGCGTAAGTTTTTGAAGGATAATCTGGATGCATATTAAAAGCACCAGTTATCTTTAGTTGTGGTTGACTTTGATATCACGCCTTGGTATAGTTGTAGTTGTGCACAAGATATTGTAAGAAACATCATACCAGATACAATATATAGGGTCAGAACAGAGAGGAAGGATACTGTCATGGGAACAGAAGATGTAAAGGAAGAAGATAAGAACTATTCCGGGAGATATAAGCCTAAGAGAGACGTAAAGATGATCAAGAAGGACGGGACAAGAGAAGGCTTTAACGTTCAGAAGGTTATTGATGCGGTGGGTAAATCGGCATACAGAGCACTTACCAAGTTCACGGATGATGAGAAGGAATTCATATGTCAGAAGGTGGTCGAGCGAGTGGATGAGCTGGACGTTGATGAGATCCCCATTCCTGTTATGCACAATATAGTTGAGAGTGCACTTGAGGAGGTCAAACCAATAGTTGCGAAGTCTTACAGGGACTACAGGAATTATAAACAGGACTTCGTCAGGATGCTTGATGATGTATATAAGAAGAGCCAGTCGATCATGTATATCGGTGATAAGGAGAATGCCAATACGGATTCGGCTCTTGTATCGACCAAGAGAAGTCTTATTTTCAATCAGCTCAATAAGGAACTGTATCAGAAGTTCTTCATGACTACTGAGGAGATTCAGGCCTGTCGGGACGGATATATTTATGTTCATGACATGTCGGCAAGACGTGATACCATGAACTGTTGTCTGTTCGACGTTGCCACCGTGCTTAAGGGCGGTTTTGAAATGGGTAATATCTGGTATAACGAACCCAAGGCCTTGGATACGTGTTTTGATGTTATAGGTGATATCGTTCTATCAGCGGCTTCGCAGCAGTATGGTGGCTTTACTGTTCCGTCAGTAGATCTTATTCTGGAGCCATATGCCGAGAAATCATATAAGAAGTATATAAAGAAGTATACAGATCTCGGAATAGACGAGGAGAAAGCTGAGGAAGTTGCTTACAAGGATGTGGAGCGAGATTTCGAACAGGGTTTCCAGGGTTGGGAGTATAAGTTTAATACTGTTGCAAGTTCAAGAGGAGATTATCCGTTCATCACTGTGACTGCAGGAACCGGTACGGGCCGTTTTGCCAGGCTTGCAACCATAACTATGCTCCGCGTAAGGCGTAAGGGGCAGGGTAAGGAAGGCTGTAAGAAGCCGGTGTTGTTCCCGAAGATCGTATTCCTGTATGATGAAAACCTTCATGGACCGGGAAAAGAGCTTGAGGATGTATTTGAGGCCGGTGTTGAGTGTTCGAGTAAGACAATGTATCCCGATTGGTTAAGTCTTACCGGAAAGGGCTATATAGCAAGCATGTATAAACAGTATGGTAAGATCATTTCCCCCATGGGCTGCCGTGCATTCCTGTCGCCGTGGTATGAGAGAGGCGGGATGCATCCTGCGGATGATAAGGATGTCCCGGTATTTGTTGGACGTTTCAATGTTGGAGCAGTATCGCTTCATCTTCCGATGATACTTGCCAAGTCAAGACAGGAAAGCCGGGATTTTTACGAGGTTCTTGATTACTATCTTAATCTTATAAGAGGACTGCATAAGAGAACCTATGCGTATCTTGGAGAGATGAGGGCTTCCACTAATCCGCTGGCTTATTGTGAGGGTGGTTTCTATGGTGGACATCTTCAACTGACAGATAAGATAAAGCCATTGCTAAAGGCGGCAACGGCATCATTCGGTATAACGGCGTTTAATGAATTACAAGAGTTATATAATGGCAAATCACTTGCCGAAGACGGACAGTTTGCCCTGGACGTTCTGGCTTACATCAATAAACGCGTAAATGAGTTTAAGGAGGAGGATGGTCATCTTTATGCCATATACGGCACTCCTGCAGAGAGTCTGTGCGGATTACAGGTTAAGCAGTTCCGCAAAAAGTACGGAATAGTTGAGAATGTATCTGACAGAGAATATGTATCGAATTCCTTCCACTGCCATGTTACTGAGGATATAACGCCTATTGAGAAGCAGGATCTTGAATATCGTTTCTGGGAACTCTCAAACGGAGGGAAGATACAATATGTCAAGTATCCTATAGATTATAATCTCGAGGCTATCAAAACTCTTATTCGCAGAGCTATGGACATGGGCTTTTATGAAGGCGTTAATATGTCACTGGCATACTGCGATGACTGTGGGCATCAGGAGCTTGAAATGGATGTATGTCCTAAATGCGGAAGCCGGAACTTAACCAAGATTGAGCGTATGAACGGATATCTGTCATACAGCCGCGTTCACGGAGATACAAGGCTTAATGATGCCAAGATGGCAGAGATAGCGGAAAGGAAGAGCATGTAGGATGAGGTATCATAATATAACAAAGGACGATATGCTAAACGGCGACGGCCTCAGGGTTGTTCTCTGGGTAGCAGGGTGCGATCATTGTTGTAAGGATTGCCACAATCCTGTAACATGGGATCCCGACGGAGGCCTTCCTTTCGACGATTTGGCGAAGCAGGAGATTTTTGATGAACTTGATAAGCCATATATTTCGGGTATAACCTTTAGCGGAGGCGATCCGTTACACCCTGCCAATATGATGGATGTAACGTCATTTGCGCAGGAAATACGGGACAGATATTCGGATAAAAGTATCTGGCTTTATACAGGTTCGTTATGGGAAGAGGTGTATAATCTACCGCTCATGAAATATGTTGATGTGCTGGTTGACGGCGAATTTGAGGTAGACAGTAAAGATGTTAAGTTAAGATGGAAGGGCAGCAGCAACCAGAGAGTCATAGATGTTCAGGAAACATTAAGAAGTGATGATCCGCTGAAACCGCTCATCCATTGCCCGGATTACTATGTATGATTTTTTGAAAGGACCGATATGAAAGAAACCATAAAAATCACCTATTTATCAGATAAGATAGATAAGCTTACATATATTGAAGGTAAATCCGATTGGATAGACTTAAGATCCGCCGAGGATATAACCCTTAAGAAGGGGGATTTTCACCTTATCAATCTGGGCGTGTCAATGAGTCTGCCGGATGGGTACGAGATGCTGATAGCTCCAAGAAGCTCTACTTTCAAGAACTTCGGGATAATCCAGACAAACAGCGTGGGAGTCGTGGATGAATCCTATGGTAAGACGAGCAGTAAGGACGTACTTATGATGCCGGTATATGCGGTTCGGGATACTCAGATACATGTGAATGACCGCGTCTGCCAGTTCAGGATCATAAAACATCAGCCGGTTATTGAGTTTGTCGAGGCTGTTGCAAACGATGATGGTAAAGCAAGGGGAGGATTCGGATCCACAGGAGTGAATTGATACATTAACCGGTACCATATTGTTTGACTGACCGCTAACTATAATTGAGCGTCCGAAATATTCACCCAATGCTTCGTTCATATTTCGGACGCTTGATTTATGTAAGCGGTGGATATAAGAATGACTAAGGTGATATACATGAAGAAGCACAGGATAGTCAATGTGAATAATGGAAGCATTGCTGAGGAAATGGATATACAGCCGGGTGACAGCCTGCTTCAAATAAACGGGCAGGAGATGGACGATGTCTTCGATTACCAGTATCTGGTCGCAGATGATTATCTTGAAGTGCTTATTGAGAAGTCAAATGGAGAGCAGTGGCTGCTTGAAATAGACAAGGATCCGGATGAGGATCTTGGGATAGAGTTTGATAACGGTCTTATGGACTGTTACAGATCGTGCTGTAACAAGTGCATATTCTGTTTTATAGATCAGATGCCGCCGGGAATGCGTAACACCCTTTATTTTAAGGATGACGATTCCCGTCTGTCTTTTCTTCAAGGGAATTATGTAACGCTTACGAACATGAGCGAACATGATCTTGAACGGATAATTAAATATCACATGTCGCCGATAAACATCTCATTTCAGACAACAAATCCTGAATTAAGGTGCATGATGTTGAACAACCGTTTTGCGGGTGAAGCTCTTAATAAAGTCAACAGGCTGTATGATGCTGGTATCACTATGAACGGTCAGATAGTCCTGTGCAAGGGAATAAATGACGGAAAAGAGCTTGAACGCAGTATAAACGATCTTATGAGATTTCTTCCATGCCTCGAGAGTGTATCTGTTGTACCTGTAGGTCTATCAAAATACAGGGATGGTCTGTATCCTCTTGAGCCATTTAATAAGGAAGATGCAATAATAACTATTGATATCATTGAAAAATATCAGAAGAGAGCTTATGAAGAACACGGACTTCATTTCGTTCATGCCTCCGATGAGTTTTATTTGCTTGCCGGTATGGACTTGCCAGAGGCTGAGCGTTATGACGGATATCTTCAGCTTGAAAACGGCGTTGGTATGTTAAGGCTGCTTGTGGATGAATTTTCGGAGGGAGTAAGCATACTAAAGGACTATATAAAGTCACATAGAGACATTGCCTGTAAACACAGAGAGGTTTCTGTTGCTACAGGCAGGCTGGCTGCTCCTTTTATAAAGGATATGGCAAGGGAGCTTAATGAGCTTCTTGCGGACACACATATTCATGTGTACGACATAAGAAACGATTTCTTTGGAGAGAGCATAACGGTTGCCGGCCTTCTTACCGGGCAGGATATATGTACGCAGCTACTTGGTAAAGAGCTTGGAGACAAGCTTATCTTACCGCAGTGCGTTCTACGATCCGGGGAGGATGTATTCCTTGATGATATGCATCTTTACGAGCTTGAAGAAACTTTACAAGTACAGGTAGATATTGTAAAATCAAGCGGATGGGATTTTATAGAAACAGTACTGGGAGAGAAGATCTATGAGTAAGCCGATAGTGGCTGTCGTGGGGCGTCCCAACGTCGGCAAGTCGACGTTGTTCAATGCACTTGCCGGCTCAAGGATAAGTATCGTAAAGGATACACCGGGGATCACAAGGGACAGAATATATGCAGAAGTATCATGGCTTGATCATGATTTTACGTTGATAGATACGGGTGGCATAGAACCCGAGAGCAGGGATATAATATTGTCGCAGATGCGAGAGCAGGCTCAGATTGCCATAGATACGGCTGATGTCATTATTTTTATGGTTGATGTGAAGCAGGGACTGCAGGATGCTGACGGTAAGGTTGCAGACATGCTCAGGCGCTCGAAGAAGCCGGTGATCTTGGCAGTAAACAAGGTAGATGATATAAAGAAATACGGTAATGACGTATATGAGTTCTATAATTTGGGCATAGGCGAACCATATGCGATATCTTCAGCGAATATGATGGGACTCGGCGATATGCTTGATCAGGTTGTTTCGCTTTTTCCTGACAGTACAGGTGAGGACGTTGAAGATGACAGGCCGAGGGTAGCTATAGTAGGCAAGCCGAATGTAGGGAAATCATCTATAATCAATAAACTTCTGGGTGAAGAACGTGTTATTGTATCCGATATAGCCGGAACTACACGCGATGCAGTAGATACTCCAGTAACACGCAATGGAAAGGAGTATGTGTTTATAGATACGGCAGGACTCAGACGCAAGAACAAGGTTAAGGAAGAACTAGAGCATTACATGGTCGTGCGTACAGTAGGTGCTGTTGAGCGTGCGGACGTGGTTGTGCTTGTGATCGATGCGGTTGAAGGCGTGACGGAGCAGGAGGCCAAAATAGCGGGGATAGCTCATGATTCCGGGAAGGGCGTCATTATCGCTGTCAATAAGTGGGATGCCATAGAGAAGGATAATAAGACCGTTAAGGAGTATGAAACCAAGATACGTAATGTACTGTCATACATGCCTTATGCCGAGCTGATCTTTATTTCGGCCATGACAGGACAGAGACTTAATAAGCTGTTCGACATGATTGATATGGTGGTTGAGAACCATTCGATGCGTATTCAGACAGGGGTTCTTAACGAGATAATGTCTGAAGCAGTCGCGATGCAGCAGCCGCCCGCAGATAAAGGCAAGAGACTTAAGCTTTTTTACATGACTCAGGTTGCGGTCAAACCGCCTACATTTGTAATATTTGTAAATGATAAGGAACTTATGCATTTTTCTTATACAAGATATATTGAAAATCAAATAAGGGAAGCATTCGGTTTCAGAGGTACACCTCTTAAATTTATCATACGCGAGAGGGGCGAGAAATAATGGAACGTATCTTATGCCTTGTGATAGGATATGTATTCGGACTTATCCAGACAGGCTATATCGTCGGAAGGGCTAACGGAATAGATATAAGAGATTATGGCAGCAAAAATGCCGGTACGACCAATGTATTAAGGACTATGGGGAAAAAATACGGTGTATTGGTACTGCTCGGAGATGCCCTTAAATGCATAATCGCTGTGCTTCTTGTTATTTATATTTTCGGGAACAGGTACAGTGATATCATTTGTCTGCTTGCGCTCTACACATCAGCAGGCGTCATTCTCGGTCATAATTTTCCTTTTTACATGAACTTTAAAGGAGGAAAGGGTATAGCAGCGACTTTGGGAATGGCGTTGTCATATTGTTTTCTTATAAGACATGGGATACTGGTGACAGTTATAGGTTTCGGTATGTTTCTCGTGATATTTTTTATAACAAATTACGTTTCTCTCAGTTCGATAGTCGGATATATCACGCTGTTGATCGTCATCATCATTTTTGGAGAAAGAGGATCATATCATTTTCCGACAGGTTCAAACAGGGCGCTTCTTATCGAATACTATATTGTTTTCGGAATCTTGACGGTTATGGCGGTTTACCGTCATAAGGAGAATATCAAAAGGCTGCTTGCAGGCACTGAGAGAAAGACATATCTTAAGAGTAAACCCGAGATAGAGGTTAAGAAGGATATGAGTTAGGAGCAGTGACAGATTCGGGTCGTCACGGTTTTAAGCATATAAGCCGGATGATAACAGAAATGGAGGATTCCTGAAATGTCTAAGGTTGCAATAATAGGAGCGGGAAGTTGGGGGACAGCGCTCTCTATAGTACTTCATAACAACGGACATAAGGTTACTATATGGTCTGTAATTAAGGATGAGATCAATATGCTTAAGGATAGGCATGAGCATATTGATAAGCTACCGGGTGTCAGATTGCCTGATGATATGATTTTTACAACTGATCTTGGGGAAGCATGTTCAGATAAAGATATGTTGGTACTTGCAGTCCCTTCTCCATATACTCGCAGTACTTCACGTCTGATGGCTGAATATATTTCCGATGGCCAGCTTGTAGTAAGTGTTGCCAAGGGTATTGAAGAGAATACACTGATGACTCTTTCTCAGATAATCAAACAGGAGATACCCAGGTGTCGTGTTGCAGTATTGTGCGGTCCTTCACATGCGGAAGAAGTCGGACGATGCATACCGACAACCTGTGTGGCAGGTGCCGATGACAAGGATACAGCGGAATATGTCCAGAATATGTTTATGAATGAGAACTTCAGAATATACACAAGCTCGGATGTCCTTGGTATGGAACTTGGAGCGGCTCTTAAAAATGTAGTCGCCCTTGCTGCCGGTATAGCAGATGGACTTGGATATGGAGATAATACCAAGGCTGCTCTTATTACAAGAGGCATTGCCGAAATAAGCAGGCTGGGTGTTGCTATGGGGGGAAAACTGGAAACCTTCGGTGGACTTACGGGAATAGGCGATCTTATCGTCACATGTGCGAGCATGCATTCGAGAAACAGGCGTGCCGGAATACTGCTTGGTCAGGGTAAGACCATGGATGAAGCGATGGCCGAGGTTAAGATGGTAGTTGAGGGGGTGTACTCTGCCAAGGCTGCCAAGGCTCTTGGCGAAAAATACAGGGTTGATCTCCCGATAATCGATCAGGTGAATCTGATATTGTTTGAAAATAAACCGGCTGCCGAAGCAGTAAGGGATCTTATGATGCGTGACCGCAGGGATGAGAACGGCTCGTGATAACGGGATCAGGGTTTCAGGAAAGTATATCAAGTATTGCCTTTACAGTTTTCGCGTTATTCATAGCATATATGTGTATACCACGTACACCGTGTGACATAAGATCCTGTATCTGATCTGCGGCGTACTGCGTTCCGTATTTAAACATTTCATCATTATCATCACCGTGCAGAGCTATAATATCGCTAAGTTTCTTTGGCACTGAGGAACCGGACAGGGTTACGCTGCGTCCAAGCTGATTTGCTTTAGTGATCGGCATGATACCGCAGGTTACAGGTATGGTTATACCGTTTTTATCCAGCAATTCCTCATACCGGTAAAACAGTTCGTTATCGAAGAACATCTGTGTGGTCATGAAATCGAGTCCTGCTTCAACTTTACGCTTTATATTCGCAATATCTTCAGCCAGCGTATCTGATTCGGGATGCTTTTCCGGATAGCAGGCACCGCCTATACATATCGAGTCGCCCTTTTTGACGCGTAAATATTCGACCATTTCATTGGCATACATAAATTCACGGTTGTTAAACTGTTCATCTGACATTGACACCGGCCTGTCGCCGCGAAGAGCCAGGACATTGCTAAGCGATGCATCATCGAAGCCTTTTAGAGCCTTGGCAAGATCGGCCTTTGTATAACCAACGCAGGTCATATGGCAAAGCGCGTCTATCCTCTTATCATTCTGTATATAAGATGCGACTTCCAGTGTCTTTCCCGAGTTGCTTCCGCCTGCTCCGTATGTGACACTTATAAAGTCGGGGTTCAGTTTCGCCAGTTCATCTATCGTATTATAAACCGATCCAAAATCATCATCTTTTTTCGGTGGAAATACCTCAAAAGAGAGGAGGGTGGATTTTACTTTGAATTTGTCTCTGATCATGAAAGGCTCCTTATGTCTTATGGTATTGATCGCGTCTTAACTGTCTGCGATTAAGACATCTTCCGCATGAGTGTAAGACGTATAATTCTGTTGCTTTTATAATTAAAATATCTTATCATATACATATATTTTTTTCAAACATTGAGATACCCGGAATGTATGTATAAAGATACGAAGAAGAAAGGAATAAATAATATGGACATAAATGCCGGAGGCTTTAAAAGCACCGCAACATATGTGGCTTCAAATGAGCTCATGTCGGCAGTAAATGTTGCGCGAATGTTAGAGAAGCCGCTTCTTATAAAGGGTGAACCCGGAACTGGCAAGACGATGCTGGCACAGGCAATAGCGGAATCACTTGACATGGAACTCATTATATGGAACATCAAGTCAACGACCAAGGCTCAGGACGGATTGTACGTATACGATACGATTCAGCGTCTTTATGACGGACAGTTTGGAGAAGAGGGTGTTGATGATATAAGCAGATATATCAAGCTCGGTAAATTGGGAGAAGCATTTTCGGCAGATAAACAGGTGGTACTGCTTATTGACGAGATAGATAAGGCTGATCTTGAATTTCCTAATGATCTTTTATGGGAACTTGACCAGATGGAGTTTTATATACATGAGACAAAAGAGACGATAAAGGCCAAACATCGACCCATCGTAATAATCACTTCAAATGCCGAGAAGGAACTACCGGACGCATTCTTAAGGAGATGCATCTTTCATTATATTGCTTTTCCGGATAAGGAATTGATGGGCGAGATCGTCAGGACGCACTTTGATAAGCTTGATGACAATCTTCTTAATGAGGCTCTTAAGGCTTTCTATGAAATAAGGGAAATAAGGGATGTTAAGAAGAAACCGTCGACGTCTGAACTTATCGATTGGATAAGGGCGCTGCAGTTGGGCGGTATTCCTACAGAGAAAATATGCTCGGAACTTCCATTTATCGGAACCGTAGTAAAGAAGGATGAAGACCTTGCGGCAGTTGTGAGGAGGAATGTATAGGATTTGTTCACGGATTATTTTTTCTTTTTAAGGGATCATGAAATGGATGTATCGCTTTCGGAATGGCTTACCCTTATCGATGCTGTTGATAAGGGTCTTACGCATGCAAGTCTTACTGAATTCTATTATATTTCGAGAATGATCCTGTGTAAATCCGAGAATGAATTTGATAAATATGACATGCTGTTCAACGATTATTTCAAGGGTATACACATGGAACCGGAGGATGTATCCGAACAGATGAAGAGATGGCTCGACAAGTCTGACTTTGCACAGAGTGCCGAGCAGGAGATGATGAAGAAGCTTATTGACGGAGAGGTCAACAAGATAGAAGAAACAAAAGAAGAGGTGCTTGAGAAGTTCAGAGAACGTCAGAAGGACCAGGAAAGTGAACATAATGGCGGCAATCAGTGGATAGGTACGATGGGGAATTCCTCATTCGGCAATCTTGGCGGACATATGGGCGGCGTCAGGATAGGGGGCACCACAGGTTATCAGTCTGCCTTTCAGGTAATAGGTGAACGGAAGTTCAGAGACTTTCGCAATGACAGAGTACTGGATAACAGACAGTTTCAGGTTGCATTAAAGAAATTGCGCCAGTTCTCGACAAGGCTTGATATACCCAAGACTGAACTTGATATCAACGGTACGGTAGATAAGACCTGCAACAACGGAGGATGCCTGCAGATAGTATTTGAGAGACCGAGGAAAAATACTGTAAAGCTTCTTCTCCTTATGGATTCAGGGGGAACGATGATACCTTACAGTACTTTACTTAATGAATTGTTCCAGTCAGTTAATAAGTCAAATCATTTTAAGGACGTCAAGACCTATTATTTTCATAACTGTATATATGCGAGATTGTATAACACACCTGAATGTGAGTTCGGTGACTGGATAGAGACCGAATGGATATTCAGGAACCTGGATAGTGATTACAAGGTAATAATTGTCGGAGATGCAGCAATGGCGCCTGAGGAATTGTATTCTGATACGGGCAATTACAGGGGGCCTAACGACGGTCTGTCAGGGTATGAATGGCTGAAGCTTATGAAGAAGAACTATAAACGAGTGTTGTGGCTGAATCCCAAGATGGCCCCCGGAAACGCGCCGTGGCGTGAGGCCGAGACAGCAGTCAAGGGATTGTTTAAGATGAACAGGCTTACAGTTGACGGCCTTAAAGATGGTATGAAATATCTGATGCAGACGAAGTAGGGACAGATAATCTTAAGGAGGATCATTTTATGTACAAAGTCATGATCGTAGACGACAATATGACCAACCTTATCATGGCGAAGAAGGTATTGGAGGAGATATATGAGGTGGTTCCGGTATCGGCAGGTAAGACGGCACTTGAGTTCTTACACGATATGCCTGATCCGCCGGATATTATCCTGCTTGACATTGATATGCCGGATGTTAATGGATTCTATGTATTAAGTGAGATGAGAAATGATCCGCGTCTTGCTGACGTTAGAGTGATTTTTCTTACTGCGCAGGATGATCCCACAACGGAAGTGGAGGGTTATTATCTTGGCGCCGTTGATTATATCAGAAAACCATACACAACGGCCCTTCTGCGTAAACGCCTCGATGTGCATGTGCAGCAGATAGAGAGCGAACGCAAGCTTAAGCGTTATAATGAAAATCTTTCAAATACTCTTAAAGAGAAGGTGCATAATATAGTAGAGCTTGAATATGCGCTCGTAGAGATGTTCGCATCATTAATGGCCGGAAGATCACATATGATAGCCGGCCACTGTGAACGCATCCAGAAGTATATGGATATTTTCCTGGAAGAGATAATAATCTCCGGAAGATACGCAATAGCGGAATCAGACAGGGAAAAGATCGTGTTTGCTTCCAAACTTCATGACATGGGAAAGCTTTGCATGACAGACAGATGTCTTGCTGATATGGGTGATCTGTCTCTTCAGGAGAAAGAGTTTAATCATGCCCATACGATCATTGGTGCGGAAGCATGCAAGAAGGTTACGGAAGCTATATCAAGAAACACTTTTCTTTTATATGTTTACAACATGTGCAAGTCTCATCATGAGAGATGGGACGGTAAGGGTTATCCGGAACGTCTTATGACAACTGATATCCCCCTTGAAGCAAGGATACTTGCCATAGTCAACAGTTATGACAATTTCCGCAATCATAATGACGGAGCAGACCCGCTTACGCATTCCGAGGCAGTAAAGCGTATACAGCTTTGGAGCGGAACACATTATGACCCGGATCTTGTAGAGATATTTTTATCATGTGCCGACAGATTTGAACATGCTGCAGAATAGGAATAATGCTGATATATGATAAGCACCATTAACAGTTTCAAAAACAAATATTTTGCTGATGATCTTCCGACTGAGGTGAAGATATATAACGGCATGCACGTTATTGCGGTGATTTCCCTCCTCATGTCTACTGTTCTTATACAGGTTTTTTTTCCTACATTGCGTGCCTTCCTTATAGCTGTTGCAACTGCTGCTGCGGCTTTATATACGCTGTATATCGGTAATGTTACCGGCAAATATGAATTTCATGCGATCATCATGTCATTTATCCTTAATCTTGTTTTTTTTCCGATGATCTATTTTGAGTACGGCAAGCTGTCTTTTTGCATACCTGTATATTTTGTTTTTGGAATGCTTTACAATATTCTTTTGTTATCAAAGAAGAATGCGATCATAGCCACATCTGCTGATTTTTTGTGTTACATCATTTTGCTGTATGCGGGCGAGATGAGGATATCCATGAGTGAAAATATGGCTAATGAAACTGTAATGGATTATCTTGCAGTGTTTGTCGGAATCTTAGTGACATCATTAAGCTGCGGCGTTGCCATAAGGTTCAGGATGTACCTTAACAATAAAGAAGAGGAGAAACTTGAGAAGCTTCATGTTGAGGCAATGAACGCCTATGTGAACATGGATATCTTTCTGGTGAATATGTCGCATGAGATAAGAACACCAATGAATGCAATAATAGGTACAATAGACCTGCTTCTTGACCAGGATGTCAATGATCATGTCAAGGAGTGTATCTATAATATTCTTAACTCTTCCAATGCACTTCTTTCATTGACGGATGAAGTAATGGATCTTTCCAAGACGGGATCTCAGGATATAACATTGAATAACGCAAGATATGACTTGAGCAAGCTGCTTATGGAGATAATCAATATGACATCCGTAAGACTAATGGATTCAAGGGTCAGATTTTTTGTTGAAATAGATGAGATGCTGCCGAGATTTCTGTTTGGCGATGGCCCAAGGCTTCGTCAGGTGTTTATTAATATCCTGAACAACGCTGTCAAGTATACCAAGGAGGGAAGAATAATCCTCCGTGTGTCCGGTGAGATGTCCGATGATAATGAAGTCATACTTAAGGTTGAAGTGGAAGATACGGGTATAGGGATAAGGTCTGAGAACATTCCTCATTTGTTTGAGCTTTATAAGCGTGTAGATCTTACAGAGGATGGTCTTAATGCTGTTGAAGGAACAGGACTGGGTCTGGCCATTTGCAAGGAGATAATCGAAAAGATGAACGGTCAGGTAACAGTAAAGAGCAGTTATCATGTCGGAAGTGTTTTCGGTTTCAATGTGCCGGTACAGCCTGATTCAAAAGACAGCATTGTCGGTCTTGATAATCCGGATCTGTACAGTGTTCTAATATATTCGCAGGATGATGAGGAATGTCAGGTTTTAAAGAATATATTCAATAATCTGCATGTATATGCCGAGATGGCAACAGACAAGAGATGTTTCGAGAGCAGTGTAACTAATAACAGTTATTCACATATCTTTGTTTCGTCACAGATGTATTATGGGGACATGAGGTTCCTTGAACGTGAGCTTAACAGAGAAAACCTTGTGATCATAGCCAATCTGAATGAATCGGTATCTATGAACAAGATAGGATATATAATGACCAGGCCGCTTAACATAATAAATGTTGCTTCGGTTCTGCTTAATAAAGACACGACTTATGCAAGGGAAGTTGTGAGTAAAGGCGGATTCAGATGTCCTAAAGCTACAATACTTGTTATTGATGATAACCTTACCAACCTTAACGTTGCCAGCGGCATATTAAGGAAATATGATGCGACCGTGCTTACGGCCCTTAGTGGCAGGGAAGGTCTTGATCTGCTCAGTAAGGAACATATAGATATAGTTTATCTTGATTATATGATGCCTGAGATGAATGGCATTGATACGCTTGAGGCGATCAGAGCCATGAAGGATCCGCTAATATCAGGGCTGCCTGTTGTTGCTCTTACGGCCAATGTTATCAATGGGGCGCGTGAGATGTTTATGGAAGCAGGCTTCGATGAATTTATAAGCAAGCCGATTGAGATAGAAAGGCTTGAAAGAACGTTAAAAACATTGTTGCCCAAGGAGCTTGTTGAATATAAGAATCAGTGACGTAAATATAGGTATGGAGAAAAAAAGAGGATTTAAGAACATAATCGAATATCTTTATGATGAGAATATCCCTATGGAATCAAAGAAATTTTATCTTGTTGTGGGATATGTTGTTCCGGTGCTTGTGCTGGTTATGATAACACTGCCTTTTGCAAGTTACGGAATGTATGTATTGGTAACAGAGTTTGCATATTTGTTCATATTGGCTGCCCTGACATATTTCTTATGGAGGTATGGGGAGTATAAGCTGATATCTTATACACTGTGTCTGGTCACATGCTTTCTGATATTTCCGATATTCTTTTTTGTGACGGGATATATTTATAATGGAATACCTGTTTTTCTGGCTTCGGCAGTGGTGCTCACCTTTTTTGTAGTGGAAGGAAAAAGCGTATGGATCATCTCGGCACTTGAGCTTGTATACTATTGTGCCATGTTTGTATTTTGCTATCGTCATACGGATGTGCTTAGTTATTATTTTGAGCATAACTGTACTTTTATAGAAAAAGTGCTGAATTTTCTGTTTGCCTGCCTTGTTCCTGTGCTTATTGTTTCTTATCAGACAGCGCTGTTTAACCGCATTAAAGTTAAAAAGGAACAATCATACATATCCATCAGGAATTCAGAACTTAGTAAAATAAGATTTCTGGCCAATATGACGCATGAGATAAGAAATCCCATGAATGCGATAGTCGGTATGAATGAATTGATACTCAAGGAGAACCTTTCACCCGGAGCACGAGAACAGGCAGAAGTTATCAAGGATGCATCTGCCCAGCTGCTGAGGATAGTAAACAATATTCTTATATATTCCAAGCTGGATTCGAATAAATGGGAAGCTGTTCCTGTAAAATACAGCTTCAAGGAATTAATGCGTGAAGTAATAGATAATGTCTCACGTGGGATGCAGGAACAGGGAGCTGATTTTTATGTATTTATAGACCATACCATTCCTGCGTATCTGTTTGGCGATATTCAGGGTGTAAAACAGATATTCATGTATCTTTTATACAATTCAATACAACAGACGCAACGCCGCAGCATGTCGCTTGAAATACATTCCGAGAAGATAACCGAAGAGCATATGATACGCTTGAAATGCAGGATCGCAGAGACAGGATCGGGTATGCCTGAAGAGGATGTGGATTCACTGCTGGGAGCTTTCAACAAATATGATTCCAGAAGGAATGCAACTTTAAAGGGTCTGGGGCTTGAAATATCCATTTGCAATGCGCTGCTTGCCATGATGGGAGGTTTTCTCAAGATAGAAAGCGTTGTAGGTGTAGGAACGGCCATAATATTTGAATTTGAGAACTATGTGATCGATGATACACCTATGCTTTCCGTTGATGACAGTATTGAGAAAAGAGTATTGGTCTATCTGCATGACAGGGATGAGGAGAGCGTATGGAAGAAACTCATGGAAGACATCAGGATAAGCCCGGTATATGCTGCCGGACCTGTAGCATTTAGAAATGAGATTGAAAACAGACGATATACGCATATTTTCTTATGGGAGAAGGATTATGAAACCCTTTATGAGATACTCAGGCAGACCATGTGTGAGGATATTGCTTACGTGATAACAGATTACAATCATGTTTACAGGGATTTCGGTAACTGCAGGATATTACGAAAACCTTTATCTTGTCTTAATATAATTGATATCTTGAATGGTGAATGGGATCAGAATGAGTATACCAGAAAGAAGAAAACGGAAAAGGTTGTGTTCCCGAGTGCGAGAGTACTTGTTGTGGATGACTCCCTTGTGAATCAGAAGGTTATCTGCAGCCTGCTTGATAATTTCGAAGTGACAGCAAAGACTGCTTCCAGTGGTCCTGCATGTATTGAATTATTACGTGATGAGGAATTTGATCTTATACTGTTGGATCAGATGATGCCGGAGATGGACGGAATAGATACGCTGCACAGGATAAAGAAGATGGCCGGGCGTAATTCAAGGATCCCTATACTCTGCATTACTGCCGAACTGGGAAGAGATGTCGGTGAAAGGCTTATTGATGAAGGATTTGATGATTATATAGCCAAGCCGATCAAAGATTATCATTTGGGGAGATTGCTGAGACAGTATCTTCCCAATGATATGGCAATAGTGGTAACTGATGAACAGGAAACAGGAGAAAATACAACTGTTATTAAAAATGCTGAACCGGAGCTGACAGGAGATGTATTATATATTGATGTTCCCAAAGGAATAGATAATGTGGGCGGATCGGAAGAGGTGTATATGATCGTGCTTAATACATATTATAATGAGGGACTTGATAAGTGGAAATCGATACCAATGCAGTATATGTCTGGAGACATTTCTTTGTTTACGACAACAGTTCATGCCCTTAAGAGCAGTTCTGCAAGTATAGGGGCGGCAATAATATCGGAACGGTTCAAAAAGCTTGAATTTGCCGGTAAGGAAAACAACAGGAAATACATTGAGGAAAACCTTGAAAGCTGCCTTGACGATTTTGGAAAACTGCTTGAAAGGGTAAAAGAATTGCTCATATCAAGAGGGGCTTTTGAAGGAGAAGCGGAAGAAGGTTCTGACATAAACGGATTGGATGAGGTAAAACTTGATCTTGATCTTATTAGGGATTTGCAACAAAGTTTAAATAATGTTAATCTAAAAAAATGTGAAGAGATTATAGATAAGCTCTCCGGGGTTAATTATGGAAGTGATGCAAATAAACTGATCAAGCAGATAAAGGACGCTTATGAGATGTTTGATTATCATAAAGTGAAGGAATTGCTTGTCAATATGCTTGATGAAACGGATAAATAAGTTTACGGAGGAAAAACAATGAATGAAGTCTATGAAAAGCTTATAAAATGTTATGACAGTATTAAGAACAGGATACCGTTCAAACCTGAAGTAGCCCTTGTTCTCGGATCAGGACTGGGAGACTATTGTAATGATATCAATGTGGTGTCAAATCTGCCATACAATGAGATTGAAGACTTTCCTGTATCCACTGTTCCCGGGCATAAGGGGCAGTTTATCTTTGGTTATGTTAAAGACGTGCCGGTAGTTTGCATGCAGGGACGCGTACATTATTATGAAGGTTATCCGGTCACAGATGTGGTTTTGCCGACACGGCTTATGAAGCTCATGGGTGCTTCAATACTGTTTCTTACGAATGCTTCAGGTGGTATTAACAGTGATTTTGGGGCGGGTGATTTTATGTTGATCACGGATCATATTTCCAGCTTTGCACCCAATCCGCTTGTAGGCCAGAACATTGAGGAACTTGGAACAAGATTTCCCGATATGAGCAAGGTGTATGATGAAGAATTAAATAATGCAATAAGGGAAGTCGCTTCAGAGAATAATATTGTTCTGAAAGAAGGAATCTATGCACAGCTAACCGGACCTTCATTTGAGACTCCTGCTGAAATAAGGGTATTTGCCTCAATGGGCATAGATGCTGTGGGTATGAGTACGGTTGTTGAAGCAATTGCGGCGAACCATTGCGGTATGAGGATATGCGGAATATCCTGTGTGTGTAATCTTGCTGCGGGACTTACTGATAATCCGCTGTCGCACGAGGAAGTGCAGGCTGCTGCCAAGGAGGCTGCGCCGTTGTTTAAGAAACTCGTAACAGAATCAATATGTCATTTTGGAAAGCCTTAAAGCGCTTGATATGACGGAGGATATGACTGATCATGAATAAGAAAATGCTAAATGTCATAGCTTTTATGCTTATGGCATTTGCTTTGACAGGGTGTGGCAAGGGAATAGATATTGCATTTGTAACAGATATGGGGACTGTGAGTGACGGTTCATTCAATCAGGGCGCTTATGAAGGGGTTACACGATTCACTGAGGAAACAGGTAAGATATGTAAGGTATATGAGCCGGATGGAGCTTCGACAGATGCATATCTTAAGAATATCAAGGCAGCTGTCAAGGATGGTGCAGAAGTGATAGTATGTCCGGGTGTGTTGTTTGAAGAAGCAATCTATACAGCACAGAAGAAGTATCCGAAGGTAGAGTTTATTCTTCTTGACGGGGAACCGCATAATGCTTCCGGCGATGATTTTACAATAAAGGATAATACGATGCCGGTAATGTTTTCTGAAGAGCAGGCCGGTTTTCTTGCAGGATATTCAGCAGTCAGGGACGGGAATACCGAACTGGGTTTTGTTGGAGGCACCAATCAGGATTCCATCGTTCAGTTTGGATACGGTTTCATTCAGGGTGCAGATTATGCAGCTATAGAAAGAGGGGTTAATGTAACGATCAAGTATTGTTATGCAAATACTTTCCTTGAAAGTGATGAGGTAAAAAACATGGCGGCTGCGTGGTATAGAGGCGGCACACAGGTTATATTTGCCTGCGGAGGTGCCATGGGGCGTTCTGTTATCAGTGCGGCAGAGGAGAATGACGGGAAGGTGATAGGTGTGGATATAGATCAGAGTTCACTATCCGAAACGGTTATTACTTCTGCTGAAAAGATGCTTGCGAATTCTGTATATATGGGATTGAGTAATTATTACAACGGAACTTTTGAAGGAGGAAAAGTTTATGAGATGAATGCATCAAATGGCGGAATTGCATTGGAGATGGAGAATTCCAGGTTTGATACATTCTCTGAAGTAGAATACGGAACGATCTTTTCGCTTCTTGCAAGCGGAAGGATAGTACCATATTCAACAACTTCATACGGAAACACATCTGATCTGGAACTTATTAATACAGAAGTATATTATTTGGAGCTTAGCAATGGATAATGAAAAATTGATAA
>JAFXVI010000041.1 GCA_017524595.1 Lachnospiraceae bacterium
CGAGAAGGATGTTTCTGAGAGTTATCTGTTTACTCCTCTTCGGGGTATACTGTTGCTGCTTGTTCTGTTGTGCGGGCTTGCGGCAGCCATGTACTACAGGGAAGATCTTGATAAAGAGATATTCACATGGATGCCTGTAGGCAATAAATGGGTATTTGAGCATGTTTATCTCCTGACGGCGCTTGCTGATGGAGGCATCGTCGCGCTTCTTACCTTCTTTATAACCGGACTGGCCGCGCCGTCTTTTACGGAGGTGTTACTCATGATCCTGTTCATATTCTCCGGCACATGTTTTAGCAGCATAATAAGAAGGATCACTTTTAACCTGCGCAGCCTGGCAACTTTTATTCCCATACTCATGCTTTCAATGCTTGTTATATGTCCCGTCTTTATTTATATAAGAGGGCTCAGGGGACTGCAGCTTCTTCTCCCGCCATTTTACTATCTGATGGCTCAAAACAACATGAGTTATCTTAACTATTTCGTAATATATTCAGGGTCAATCATAGCAGTTGATGTTTTATTCGGTTTAGGTAGCAGATGTAGTGGTTGAAAAAAATCATTTCTTCATTTATATTTTTATTGTAGGGAGTAATATGGTGCATGGGGAGGAACGACCGATTGGGTCAATGCGCCTGTAATATTCAAATCAGAGGGTAATAAGGGGAAATGATCTATCAGACACTAAACGGTACCTGGTTAATCAATGAAAAGGGTTCGGAAGTCTATATCGAAGGAAAGGTTCCGGGCTCTGTTTTATCGGCCTTGCTAATACAGCACAGGCTTCAGGATCCGTTCTACGGACTGAATGAGTATCCGACAAGAGAACTGTTCAGGAGTGATTTTTATTTCACGCGTGAATTTGATGTTATGCCGGAACTCATGGCCCAGGAACGGATATATTTATGTTGTAAAGGCATAGACACACTGGCCAAGATATACATCAATGATATGCCGATAGGACGTACCGAAAATATGCACCGTACATATTATTTTAATATCACGGGATATTTAAGACCGGTAGGCAACCGTATCACAATAGAGATCGATTCCCCCATTGAATATATTGAGAATCTGCGTCCGGGACTGAATAAGGCTGTGCATTTTACTCCGGAAGGAAGCATGACAGACAGCCGTTATATACGTAAGGCTCACTGCATGATGGGCTGGGATTTTGCCGCACAGCTTCCCGATGTCGGTATCTGGAGAAGCATAGATCTCGTCGGATACAGTTATCTTAAGCTTGATGAAGCTGAGATAATCCAGCATCATGATAAGAAAAGTGTCAATCTTGAGATAAATGTAAGCGCTGAAGTGTTCAGAAATGATCCTTTTATAATACAGGCTGAGCTGATAACTCCGGAGGGGCGTATATCTGCGATAACCGAAACGCTTATAAACGGACAGTGCTCGATGAATATGGAGATTGAGAGCCCCAAAATATGGTGGCCCAACGGGTTTGGTGATCAGCCGCTTTATACCGTTAGTGTATATGCACTTGACATGAATGGTAATCAATGGGATTCCAAAACATACAGGATCGGTCTGCGTACGATAACCGTAAGCCGTGACGGAGATGAATGGGGAAGGGAATTCAGCCTTAAGGTAAACGGTATGAAGATATTTTCCATGGGAGCCAATTATATTCCGGAGGATTCCATCTATTCATTTATAACAAAAGAGAAGATAGATTATCTGCTTAAGGCTTGCGTGAGGAGTAATTTTAATACCATAAGAGTCTGGGGCGGAGGCTATTATCCATCTGATACCTTCTATGATCTATGCGATGAATACGGTCTTATTGTGTGGCAGGATCTGATGTTTGCGGACAATCTTTATGAGCTTAACGAAGATTTCAGGAAGAATGTTGAAGCAGAGGTTACCGATAACATTAAGAGGATAAGGAGTCACGCCTGTCTGGGTCTTATCTGCGGTAACAGCGAGATAGAGGCGTTGTGGACCGAGAGGGCGGATGTTGCAGATCATTCACCTGCGCTTAAGGCGGATTATCAGAGACTGTTTGAAGAGATAATACCGGGGGTAATGAATAAATATGCTCCGAATATCTTTTATTGGCCGTCTTCGCCGTCTACGGGCGGAGGGTTTATAAGTCCAAATGATGAAAGTAATGGTGACAGTCATTATCGTGGATTATGGTATAATGGCATGCCGTTTTCAGACATTGGAGAGCATGGTATGAGATTCTGCTCTGAATTCGGATTCCAGTCATACCCATCGGTCAAGACGGTAAAGTCATTCACTAAAGACACAGACCGGAACATTTTTTCCGAAGTCATGGAAAGTCACCAGAAAGATCCGGAGGCTGGCGGCAGGATACTTCAGTATCTATCGCAGGAATTCCTTTATCCCAAGGATTTTGAGAGCCTTTTGTACATAACACAGATAATGCAGGGACTTGCGGTAAAGAAAGCTGCCGAGCATATGAGACGCAATCGCGGACAGTGTATGGGAGCGCTGTATTGGCAGCTTAACGACAGCTGGCCGGTTGCTTCGTGGTCGAGTATCGATTATTTTGGAAGGTATAAGGCACTGCAGTATATGGCAAAGAACTTTTTTGCTCCGGTAGCAGGGTCTATCGAAAGAAACGGAAATGTTGTTTCCGTATATATCCAGAATGAAACAAGGGATATCGAGGTAAGGCGTGTTAAGATAAGTCTTCAGACTTTCGAGTTCCGACTGCTGCACGAGGTTGAATATGAGATTGAGATAAAGCCTTTCGAAGTGGTCAAGGTCTGTGAGATCAATTATACTCCTTATATAGAGGGACTTGAGAACCGTGTATTCATGGAAGCCAATTTCATTGATGAGGATGACAATGTGGTATCCACGGAGACAGAGGTATTTGTCCCGTACAAGAGACTGGCGCTTGACCTCTCATCAATATCATATTCGGTGATAGAACTGGTTGATGAATACGTTATAAGGATGATGTCGGGTGGATTTGCGGCTTTCGTTGAACTGGATCTTAAACAGGCGGATGCGATCTTTTCGGATAATTTCTTCCATCTGACAAGTAAGAGGGAAAAGGCAGTACGTCTCAAAAAATCAGATATACGTTATCTTGCATACGGCGCACCGGAGATCCAGAACGGATACGAGTTGGAACAGCAGCTGGTGATCCGGTCCCTTAAGGATACTTTCTAAATGGAACTTTTATCATATTTTTCAGAACAGAATAAATCCAAAGATTCACCCCTTGCGGCGCGTCTGCGTCCCGACTCTCTTGACGAGGTGGTGGGACAGAAGCATATTATCGGAAAGGATAAGCTTCTGTACCGTGCTATAAAGGCTGACAAGTTAAGCTCAATGATCTTTTATGGTCCTCCGGGGACAGGCAAGACGACGATCGCCAAGGTGATCGCTAATACTACAGGTGCGGAGTTTAAACAGCTTAACGCCACCGTTGCGGGTAAGAAGGACATGGAGGAGGTCACCGAAAAGGCAAAAGAAACCCGCGCCCTGTATGATAAGAAGACGATCCTTTTCATAGATGAGATACACAGGTTTAACAAGGGGCAGCAGGATTATCTGTTACCGTTTGTGGAAGACGGTACGATCATTCTCATAGGAGCCACGACCGAGAATCCTTTTTTTGAGGTTAACGGGGCTCTTCTTTCTCGTTCCAGAATATTCGAATTAAAGCCCTTGTCGGTCGATGACATAAAGGAACTTATAAAGCGGGCTGTATATGATGAAACAAAGGGCATGGGTTCGTATGAAGCCGAAATAGATGATGATGCAGCCGATTTCCTTGCAGATATGGCTAACGGGGATGCAAGAGCAGCTCTCAATGCGATAGAGCTGGGCATTCTTACAACTGACAGGTCTGATGACGGCAAGATACATTTGACCATTGATGTGGCTCAGGAATGCATTCAGAAGAGGGCCGTCAGATATGATAAAACAGGGGATAACCACTATGATGTAATCTCGGCTTTTATTAAATCGATGCGCGGGTCGGATCCCGATGCGGCAGTGTATTATCTGGCCAGGATGCTTGCGGCCGGGGAAGATATCAAGTTTATTGCCAGACGTATCATGATTTGTGCCTCTGAAGATGTGGGAATGGCGGATCCGCAGGCATTGCAGGTAGCAGTGGCAGCGTCTTTGGCGGTGGAGCGTGTGGGAATGCCGGAAGCCAGGATCCTATTATCTCAGGCGGCTGTTTATGTAGCGACCGCACCAAAGAGCAACGCATCGTACCTGGCGATCAATGAAGCCTTGAGTATGGTGGAGAATAACGAGAGCTATCCGGTGCCGAGACATCTGCAGAATGTGCATGCCGATTCGGCAGGTGAAGAAAGAGAACAGGGATATCTGTATGCACATGATTATCCCGATCATTATGTAAAACAGCAGTATCTGCCTTATGAGCTTAGCGGGCATGAATTCTATAATCCTTCAGGAAACGGCTATGAAGTAAAGATACGAGAACATATGCTTGAATTAAAACGCAAAAGCCATAAATGATGCCGTCATAGGACTATAACAGATTCTCCATAAGATATGCGTACACATCCTGGTTTTTCTTTTGCCAGTTATTACATATTTCAGAGACAGCCTCTTCCGTGGGCATGGTAATCTTAATGGACAGCAGATCGGTATTCCGCTCCCTTGCATTAAGTTCCGCAACATATTCACCTGTCGTACTCTTATAATAGTCCGCTGAAATGGACACTTCGTTCCGGAGCTGTACTTCATGATCAGCGAGATATGAATTAATTTCTTCCTTTATTGAATCGGACAGGTCATTTTTCAACAGTTCGATGGTTTCCTGTCCTTTTGCAGTGATGGTCAGATGCGACGCGTTACGCTTGAACTTTGATTCGATGAGCTGATCATCGGTCAGCTGATTCATGACTTTCTGTAATGTGAAATAATCCGTATAGTTTTTCTCAAGCATAAAATCAAATACCTGACTCTTCGTCAGCGAGTAATCAACCTTGTCCAACATATACAGGATTATCAGCTTGTATAACGTGAGTACTTCGAGATTTTCCATAACTAACTCCCATCTTAATTACGATAATACTGTCCCCATAACAAGTTTATACATTTTTTTAGTATAAATCAACAAAAAAATGAGATTAAAGCCTTGACATTCTTCAAAATCGTATAGTACAATAACATCGTTATATAACACAGATGCATAACATAAATGTATAACAGCGTTATGCAGGATGATAAGGGTATAATCCACAGGGGAGTGCGCAGGCTTAGGGAACCGGCGCAGAGGACATAAGGGGAAAAAACATGCCTCCAAAAGAGAAGGTCTCTCGGGTCATGGTGCTTAATGCTGCATTTGAGATGACCAGAGAAAACGGTTTTGAAAATGTTACCGCCCGTAAACTGGCGGAAAGACTGGGAAGCTCGACACAGCCGATATTCCGTGCATATGAGAATATGGATATGCTTAAGGAAGACCTGTTTTATAAAAGTGCCGAGATGTTTTCAGATCACATGCTTTTAAGCAGAACCAAAGGTAAGCCGGTATATCTGTCAATGGGTATGGCTTATATCGAGCTTGCTCTTAAGGAGAAGTATTTATTCAAGCTGATCGCTGATATTGAGGAATATGATACCG
>JAFXVI010000004.1 GCA_017524595.1 Lachnospiraceae bacterium
CCAGTAAACTTGCATGAAAATGAAGCTTGTGAACCTTAGCTTGGCAAGCCTGACAGCCAGAGTTGCTATCAGGATGGTATTGGCTGCAGCATACGAGCCTCTTCTTTCATGCGTAAGATCCCAGAATCCGTCAAGAGGATGCGTCATGCAGTATAACGCAAACTTAAGGGATCTTATGTATTCAGACCATGTTTCCTTGTTTGTCAGTGTTGTTAACATATGCTTTCCCGTTGCTTATTTGTTAAATATATCCGCCGTATCAATCTCCCGCTTTACTGACTTTACCCTGCTTATCACAAACGGCACGAGGAACAGAGCCAGGATCACAATAACGATGATCACTATATGCTCCTCAACCCATTCCTTGCGGTACTGCTTGAACGCCTTGGAATAGTTCTCCGCATCATACTTGACCTCGAAATAATCCATCGCTTCTTTATATTTCTCCTGACGCAGATAACTCCTGCCTATCCCTATATATGCAAGGTCATAATTACCGTCAAGCTGCATGACCCGGTTCCATGACTCTCCCGAACCGGTGTAATCACCCTGATCGAACTTGTCTATCGCCTCATATACAAGTGTTCCGAACTGTGTCGGTACAAATTCGGTTATCGCACAGTCAAGGGTATCAAGAACATAGAGATCATGTCCATAATGCTCAAGTGCGACCGGACGCCTGAAGAAACCGTCCATGTTTCCGTTGCCGCCGAAAGCAAATACCATATGGCCCTGATCATCATAAGCAAACAGCCTGCCCCTGTTCCTGTCAAGACATACGAAGATGTCGTTTTCAAATACCGTAACATCCGAGAAATACGACGGGCCCTCATATCCTCCTGCCGAGCCCATGTGGATATCGCCGTAAACACCCCATTCACCGTTCCTTACAAGGATATCGTCACCCATCAGATTTATCTTTCTTACTGCATCGGCATCGCCATTTCTCAGATCATCCCTCGTAACAGCGCCGGTACAGGCATAAACGAAGCCTTCATGATCCATGTATATATTGTCATATTCCGTAGGGACAAAATTCTCCATCTGCGCTCTCTGTGCCTGGGTGGCAAACTTCTTCCACAGATAGTCCATAAAATCATAAGTAACCTTGGTCGCACCCACAAATCCCGAGAAAGTGCCGTCCGGTTCGTATTTTATAAGACCCTTGTTGATACCGGTAGCAATGCAGTATACCCTCTCTGCCGTATCTATCACTATCTTATTCGGCTGGAAGGTAATGTCCGCAGCCAGAGTATTGTCTACCGGCCTGTCAAAAGTCATGATAAGGTTAAGCTCCGGATCCAGTTTAAGTATCCTTCCGTTGCCCCTGTCCGCTATAAAGAAATTACCGGCTTCAGATACCGCGATGTCGGAAGGCGAAGAAAAAGTATTGTTCGCATCGCCGTTAAAGCTGTCTATTATGCGCACAACGTCAAACTTCTCAGGAGATATCCGTTTAAGCTCGATTATCCTGTTATTACCCGTGTCACACACATACAGAAGATCCCCGTACATGAACAGTCCCTCGGGAGTCTTCATCTTAACATCAAGTCCCAGTTCCGAAGATGTAAACACCCTGCTTACCGAATAAAAATCAGGTGAATCCTGTACATCGCCCCAATAATCAAGATTATAGGTATAACTGATATCTCCTGTTGCAGGATCGGCATATGCACACACCGGCGTAAAGGCAAGCACTGATACAACCCCGGCAAGAAAGCCGCACGCACTCTTTACCAGCTTTCTGTACACTGTATTAAGTTGTCCGATATGAAGCTTCTTCATATGAACTCCTTATAAAAGATCAATCCTTAAGTCCCGAACTTGCCATCGTCTCAAGTATCTGGCTCTCGGAGAAGATAAAGATGATGATCGGTACTATCATAACTACAACAAGTACTGCGGCACCCTGTCCTGTTCTTGCTATACCGCCGCTCTGTATCTGCTGCAGGGCGTATACAAGGGTCTTGCGCTCTTCAGAATAAATATAAGTCGATGCCTTGTTGTTCCACAGTGCCTGCACGGAGAAGATGATAAGTGTCATCCATGCGGGCTTGACATTCGGCATTACTATCCCCGAAAAAACCTTCCATTCATTTGCACCGTCAATCTTGGCTGCCTCGATAAGCGAAGTCGGAAGCCCTTCCATGAACTGCTTCATAAGGAAGAGGCCCATCGGGGATGCGAACGCCGGAACGATTATCGCCCAATATGTATCTATCCATCCCAGCTTATTAAGGATCAGGTAGTTGGGTATCTGTGTAACATAACCAGTAAACATCATGGCCACCGTAACTATCTTGAAGAAGGTCTGGTTACCGGGGAATTCATACTTGGCAAGTACAAATGCGCCCATTGACGCGATCATCAGATGCCCCGCGGTACCGGCAGCGGTAATAAACACTGTGTTAAACAGATATCTCGAAAACGATACCCATGATTTCCCCATCGTAACAAACAGATCCGAAAAGTTATCAAGCGTCGGATGCTGCGCAAATACACGCGGAGGGAACTTGAACAGCTCATCCAACGGTTTGAGTGCGCTGTTCACCGCATAAATGATAGGAAATGCCATAATAAACGCAACAATGGCCAAAAAGAGATACAGAGCTATATCTCCCGCGATCGAGCGGTTAGGCTTTCTTTTCTTTATGAGAGGTTTTCTGTAAGGCTTATCGACAGCCCCGTTCTTCCTTTTGCTCATGATCAGGTCCCTACTCTGCGAAGTAAACTCTGGATGGCTTTATTACACAGTATCATCATCAGGAACAGTATGGTTGCTATCGCACAGGCATAGCCCATCTCAAATCTTGAAAAACCATAGTCATACAGGTGGGTAACTATCGTTCTTGCCGCGTAATCGGTACTTGGATAGCCGCACAGCGCCATTGTTACATCACAGACGCCGAATGCCTGGGTTATCGACATAACTGCACCGAACATTAGCATGGGCTTCATATTCGGAAGGGTTATATACCAAAGCTCCTGCCAGCGGTTCTTGACTCCGTCCATGTAACCCGCCTCAAACTGCGATCTGTCAACACCCTGTAATCCTGCAACAAATGACAGGAAACCTGTACCAAGGCTCATCCACAATATGACAAGCATACATATGGGCAGCATGTACTTTGGATCGATCAGCCACAGCTTCGGAGTATCTATTATACCCATGTTCATAAGCGCCGCATTAACATAACCGTATGCGTCACCCCTGAAGAATACTGAAAAGATAACATAGCAGTTACCGGCAATTGACGGTGCATAGAAGATTATGACCGCCACCGAACGCACCCATCTTGGAAGCTCATTTATAAGCCACGCAAACAGGAAGGACATTATATATCCCAGCGGACCCGTTATTATGGCTATCATGAACGTATTCTTAACGCCAAGCAGAAAGATATCATCTTCAAGGATAAGGCTTATATAATTCTGCAGCCCTATAAACCTCGGTGATTCCAGGATATTGTAATAGGTAAAGCTGTAGTAAATGGACGCAACCACCGGAAATACGAAAAACATCGTAAACAGGATCGCATACGGAGCAAGGAACAGATAACACATCTTCCTGCTCTTTGCTTTCCTCCATGCTACCTGCATATCATGCTTGCGGAGAGCTATATATTTCTGAATGTACTCTTTCATGCCTTAGCTCCTTTAAATAACACCCGGGATGACAGGATCGATCATCAGTCCACCGGCATTCCGAATTCCTTACGTTTCTTCTCTATCTCTTCATCTATCTTGATCGAATAATCGATTATAGTCTCCCTTGAGTCTTCCTTATCCGTTAATACCTTTCGTATCGCGTTGGATATATGACGGCCTGTGAAATATCCTCCGGGAACCTCTCTTATGCCTCTTGTCTCTTCCCACTGCGCTCTTAAGACCTCAATATCTTCAACACTCCATGAAAGATTGGCAAACGCATCCATATTTGCGGTATTATACCTTGCGCTCGACCCAAGAAGCGCCTCAATCTCGCGGCCAAACCTAACCTGAGTATCGGGCGAAGCCCACCACTTAAGAAACTCCCATGACTTATCCTTAAGACGCTGATCATCAGTCGCAACCATCATCGACGCATTACCGGTTATAAAATCAGCC